>JASLEL010000043.1 GCA_030151145.1 Aquirhabdus sp.
TTGGGGCCGGAGGAACTGGCCACCGTTGTACTGGTGGCCGGAGTGCTGGCCACCGGGAAGGGTGGCGCACTCTCTATCGAGACTGGCTTGGCTGTTTGCACAACCGATGGCTTGGGTGCGGAAACGGCTTTTTCCGCAGCCTTCAACTCATCAAAAGCCGCCTTATCATACAGTCGGCTTAGATCAACCAATCGTCGATAACTAATCGCTTCTTTCCCAGCCAGAGCAACAATCCGGTCATGAATCGCTTTGAGCGTATGACCGGATTTGATCATCTCTTTAATGAGGCCTCGATGGGCAAAGTATGTGGCTTTGGCCACATATCTTTTCCCTTCTGGTCGATTTTCATCTCCCATAATCACAATCCTGGAATTTTGGCAATTTCCAGCATTGTAGTGCAAATTCTCGCACTATTCAGCAAAAGCAACAGCAAAACGCAGAAAATCCGCAAAAATTTTCATTTTTTGGCGTATTTTCGCTTTTTACAGCAAATTTAAGCACTTTCCCGCAGCTTTGACCGAAAATTCAAAAATTTTCGGGCTTGTGCTTATAATTTAGCCCAAACACAGCTATAATGCAACTGGCAAGATGTGTAAAGTGGGGTCACGGATAAACCTTAGCCCCCACTTTACTTGACCTTATTCGCCTCCGGCTCAACGGTCAATCTTGCTCTGCGAGGCACAATAGACTCCAAATCGGTAGAATCAGCGGACGCTTAACCAATTTTCACAGGTGAAAAATTTGAACGCTGAACGGAAATCAAAACTGAATATCAAGGTCTATGTGAGCGTAGAGGACAAAGACAAAATCGAAAGCAACGCTGAAAACTGCAACAAGACAGCTTCAGCTTTCTTGCGGCTGCTGGGTCTTGGGTTTGCGCCCAAGTCTGTTTTGGACATCAAAGCGGCGCTTGAGCTGTCCAAAGTGAATGGCGACCAGGCCCGGCTGGGCAACCTGTTAAACCAGCTTTTGTCAGACCAGCGTGTTGTGCTGACAAAAGACTACCGAGACAGAGTGAAGGCGCTGGTTGTGAGCATTGAAGAGGTGCAGCAGGAGCTGCGGGAAATGATTACTGAGGTTAGAGCGAAGCGATGATTGCCAAGCGGATTCCTGGAAAGATGCGTAACCTTGCGCGTACTGTACGGTACGCCATCGGCGTGTCTTCGACCAAGGAATTGGCAAACTATGCGACCCAAGCTGAAGAAATCTGGGCACGAGAAGGCGTCTCTAATGTTCGCTGGACGAACTGTTCAGGCCCAACGGTCGGGGAGGCCTTGGGTGAGATGGAGATGGTTCAATCTCTAAATGAGCGTGTAAAAGAAAAGACGTACCACCTGGTCGTATCATTCCCTTTGGGGGAGCGTCCAGACAACGAGACGCTAAATAAAATTGAAGACCGCTTCTGCGAAGGCTTGGGCTTCAAACACCACCAGCGTATTTCATCGCAACACCACGATACGGACTATCTGCACCTGCACATTGTGATCAATCAGATCGATCCAGTGACCACAAATAAGCATGAGCCATATTACGACAAGCTCAAGCTCATGAAGATGTGCGACGACATCGAGGCTGACTTTGGCTTAATCAAAACCAATCATCAAAGTCAGGCTCAAGAGAGTCTACCGACCAAAGTCCAAGACATGGAAGCGCACCAGGATGAGCAGTCATTCCTGGGCTGGACGAAAGAGCATGTGCAGCCAGCCCTGGCTGAAGTCACGAACTGGCAGCAAATGCACGATGTCATGGCTGACTTCGGCCTTGAAATTCGTAAACGAGGTAATGGGCTGGCCATCGTTGATCAACAGTCGGGCCTTGCAGTGAAGGCCTCTAGTGTTGACCGCACACTTTCGTTGACGAAATTGACGGCCCGGATGGGCCAATTTGAGGAAGACAAGCATGAGCGAACACGAACATCCACCGGCGCCGGAAGACACGCCGCCGGAGCCGACGGACGCAGTGCCACCACCGCCGGAGACGCAAGAGACTCCGCCGGACGAACCACCGGAGCCGGAGCCGACGGTGGAACCACCGGCAGAGACGGTAGCGCAACCACCGACGGTAGAAGAAGCGACGATAACGCCAGTACAAGGGACGGACGACGCGGAAATAAATGGGGAACTGACACAGGCCGGGCAGGGGACATGGGCGGAAGCAGCCATACCGACATCGCCGGTATTTCCGGTGAGTCCTACGGTGCAGAGGCTGAGTCCATCACTGAGACCGAATCCCTTAGTGATATGCCAGCGATGTCCAGCAGCCATGTGGACAATCACTCGGACGCAAGAAGTGACGTGCTATTGCCTGCTGATGCACAAGAAGAGCTGGGAGTCCAAGAACAAGATCGACATTCTGGACTGCGACGGGCCGCAGATCATGGCCATGCGGATGATGCAGGGGTAACGGATGGCAATGACATCCGTAAACAGCGGTATCAGAAGGGCAACAAATGGCACCCAAGCAAAGCGGCTAACCCCATGTACGACGATTTCGTTGACGAAAAACGGGCGGCTCAGGCCACACGGTTGAACATGGTGAAGACCTTGAAAAAGCATGACGACTCTTTCAAGGATCAGGCTGCTCGATGGGTCGAGCTGCGTAAAGCGGTGATCAAGCAATCCAAGCTACCGGCAGCAGAGAAAAAACGCATGTATCAGGAGCTGGCTGTTGAACGCAAAGAGCTGATGGCCGCGCATTTTGCGTCGATGAAGGAAGCCAGAGCGATGATCCCTAAAATCCCGTCTTGGCTGGACTACCTGACCAGGCAGGCAGCAGTCGGTGATAGCCATGCCCTGGAAACCTTACGCAAGCGCAAGATATTGCAGGATCGCGTGCTGGTCAATGTCATCAAGGCCGATGACATCAGCAAGGTCAAAGACCTGGTGCTGAAAGACAGCAATCCGAAAATCCTCAAGAACGGTACCGCCATCTATCAGACCAAAGACGGTGGCCAGATTGTGGATCGCAAAGAGACGATCCAGTTGACTCAAGAAAGCGTGGCCAGTGCGGTACTCGCGCTGGCGATGGCCGAGCAGAAGTTTGGCCAACGGCCCTTAAATATCCAGGGCACGCTGCAATTCAAAGAGCTGCTGGTCAAGGCGTCGATCATCTATGGTGGCAACAAAGTCAGTTTTGCTGATCCCGCGATGGAAGCCGAACGCAAGAAGCTGCTGGAGCAGTCCGCAACCAAAACACCAACCAGCCAGAAGAAAGATCGGGGAGGGCGATAAATGACGCTCACTAAGAAACAGCGCGAGGTGCTGAAGCTCAAATTTGGGGGCCGCTGCGCGTATTGTGGCGATGAGCTAGGTGATCGCTGGCACGCGGATCACATGCAGGCAATTCGCCGGGAAAGCGAATTTGTAGCGGCGCCTGAAGGCTCACACTACAACGTGGTTTTACGGCATACCGGCAGATGTGATCATCCAGAGCTGGATCATATCGAGAACATGATGCCCGCTTGCCAGCCTTGCAACCTGTACAAAGGCGGCAACACCCTTGAAGGGTGGCGGCAGCAGCTCCAGGAGCTGAATCGGAAGCTGCAAGACTATTCTAAGCATTTTCGTTTTGCCAAGGCCTTTGGTTTGGTTATAGAGATTGATAAACCGGTGGTTTTTTACTTTGAGCAGTTTAACAAGGCCTCTCCGCAGGCCTATTTCACGAAGGAAGTGACGCAATGAGTGGCAGTCAGTCTACCCGCAGTAAGCAGAATATCTCACCCGTCAAGCTCTACGTCGTAGGCCTGACAATTATGGCCACATTGCTGATCGTGATCAGCAGTTGGGCTACCCAGAAGATGGCCAAGCTATTCAGCTTCGATCAAATGCTTGGCGCACCGATGGCAGGACATCTGTATGCACCCTGGAAATACATGATCTGGTTTCTGGAATATGCCCGCCCTGGTTCGTATTTCCAGCATCCGCTCAACGAGATTGTGCTGGCTGTGGCGGTACTTTACGGGCTGACTTTTTTCGGGGTGATCCTAATCATCGGCCTGTTGCACCGGCGCTCACAAAAGCATGATGAGCTGCATGGGACTGCTCATTTTGCGGATCGTAGCGAGATAGAAAAAACAGGCCTGTTGCCCACCCAGCAAAAAACCATGTGGGGCTTCGGCCCTACCAAAGTGAAGCCTTCAGCCGGTGTGTATGTCGGCGGCTGGACTGACCCTAAAACGGGTGAATTGAATTACCTGAAGCACGACGGGCCTGAGCATATTGCGGCTATTGCGCCTACCCGGTCGGGTAAGGGGGTGGGTCTGGTTATTCCCACACTGCTATCGTGGCTGCATAGCGTCGTGATCAACGACATGAAGGGCGAGCTGTGGGCCATGACTTCAGGCTGGCGTAAACGCGCAGGCAACGTCTGTATCAAATTTGACCCAGCGTCTCCTGAAGGCAGTGCCCGGTTTAACCCGCTGGCTGAAGTCCAGATAGGCACACCCGGTGAGGTAAAAGACATGCAGAACATCATGACCATCATCGTTGATCCGGAAGGGAAGGGGCTGGACTCTCACTGGTCAAAGACCGGCTTCGCGCTCTTGGTCGGGGTGGGTCTGTACGTCATGTACAAAGTACAGGAAACCGAAGACCGAGTGGCAGGCCTTCCGGACGTAGCCCGTATCTTCTCAGACCCGGACATCTCTCTGACCGACCTATGGGCCGAGATGAAGATCAACGAATATGGCGTTGGTGGTACACGCCATGAAGCCATTGCACAAAGTGCCGTGGATATGATGAACACCCCAGATGAAGAGCGCGGTTCGATTGTATCGACTGCCCGCTCTTTTTTCAGTCTGTACCGCGATCCGATTGTTGCCGCCAACGTATCCGGCAGTGACTTCAAGGTGGCCGATCTGATGGATCACACCTCGCCAGTGTCGCTGTACCTTGTAATCAAGCCGTCAGATAAAACCCGGCTGCTTCCGCTCATTCGGCTTATGCTCACGCTGATCTTGCGGGGTCTGGTAGATGCTGAGATCACCTTTACCAACGGCAAACAGAATAAGATTCACGAGCATCGTCTACTCATGCTGCTCGATGAGTTCCCGGCCTTTGGACGGCTGAAGGTATTTGAAGACACCTTGCCGTATATCGCCGGTTACGGCATTAAGGCCTACCTCATCATGCAAGATAAAATGCAGATGGAAGCCGACGACGCTTACGGTAAGAGCGAAACCATCACGGCAAACTGTCACGTCAAAGTCGTGTATGCCCCCAACACTATCGAGATGGCCGAGTGGCTGTCCAAGCAAACTGGCCAGACAACGGTCGTCCACGAAGAGGTCTCGACCAGCGGTACCCGCTTTGGCATGTTGCTGGGCAACGTCAGCCGGAGCTATCAAGCCACTGCACGCCCTTTGCTGACTGCTGATGAGTGCCTACGCTTAAAAGCCCCTGTTAAAAGCCCGGACGGACTGAAGATCGTGGAAGCAGGCGATTTACTGGTCTTTACCGCCGGTAACTCCCCGATCATGGGTACACAGTCCCTGTTCTTCCTGAATCCAGTCTTTCAGGAACGCATTAAAGTACCAGGCCTGACCCGTACTGAAGTCATTCGCGGCCCAGGCAAAACGGTTTCTACAGTGACCGCTGATAAGAACGCCTTCACTGCAACGAGGACAAGCGCATGAAGCTCCGGATCAAATTCAGTAAGCGGAATCTCAAGACCTTTCTAACCGTGCTGTCGGCGCTCCTGGTCGTGCTGCTGATTGCGGTACCGGCGTACCGCATGTACGGCATTCACTACACCAAAACAGACTCACTGCCGCGTGGCTTTTACAAGCTCACTCAGGTGGCGGACGGCTATCGCTATCAGCCTTGGCAAATCGTGGAATGGTGCCCGGATCACAATCCGATTTATACCGAAGCGAGCGACCGCTGGCATTTCGAGACGAATGCCATCAGTGGCGTGCTGAATAGCTGCAAACGCGATCCCTTGCTGAAAACCATTGGTGCCGTACCGGGCGATGTCGTGGACATCACGTCCACCGCACTTTATGTCAATGGCAAGGCGCTGGTCATGCGCAAGTCCAAAGACCTTGAAGGTCGGCCTTTGCCTGAGATTGCCCCTGGCCATTTTGTGGTCGGGCCGGATCAGGTCTGGCTGATCTCCCTCTATAACCCGAATAGCTTTGATAGTCGCTATTTTGGGCCGGTGGCCATCCATGAGCTGCGCGGCATGGGCCGTCCTTATCACGTCGAGGCGACCAGGGCTTTCTGCTGGTCAACCATCGATTATCAAACGCAATGCCTTGGAGCAGCAACATGATCCCGGATTTGGCTCTGTGTGCGCCGGACGTACCGGCTACTACCATCGCCACCATCGTTCAGCAACGCAGTAATAGCCAACCGTATGCCTTGGGCATTCATCGTGATGGGCTGGATCAACGTATCCAGCCTAAAACGCTTAATGAAGCTGTAGAGCTGGCCAACAAAGCTCTTGATGCTGGTTTCAGCATCGATGTCGGCGTCATGCAGATCAATAGCGACTGGTTTAGGCCGATGGGCTACAACGTTGCACAAATGTACGATCCCTGCACCAATATCATGGTCGGGATGACCATCATCAAACAGCAGATGGCAAGCCAGAATTATGCCTATAACAGCGGCTCGGTACAGGCTTCAGATTTAATGCCCTACCTGATACACCAGGAGAGCCGTGGACACCACGTCATTAACGGGCATCTTGTTACCTCGCCGGTTGGTGCCAAAGGCATCACGCAGGTTATGCCCAAAACCGGCACCAATCCGGGCTATGGTGTCACCCCGCTGCGCGACAGCACTGAAAGCGAATATATCCGCTTTGGCCAGGACTATCTTCAGGCCATGCTGAATGAATTTGGTGGTAATGCACCACTCGCCCTGGCTGCATACAACACCGGCGCAGGCAACGTACATAACGCCTTGCGCAAACAGCAATCTACCGGCATTAGCTGGATCAATTTCACGAAACCTGAGACTCAGGATTACGTCACCAAAATTGCTACGGCAATCACCGGCGGCACTGGTATTTCCACAGACTACCAGGTGCCACCAAACACACACAAAACACACCACAAGAGCAAAGCCTTCAGTCAATCTGGACACGCTGCGGCCCAGGCGGACTACTACTCTGAAGACAGTACCGTCTTCAAACGTGACTAAATCAGGAGAGCAATCATGCCCTTTGAAAAATCTGTTGAACCCATCGTATCGGCCCAACGTCACGACTTCGGCTTGCCTGGCGTGATGGTTGAGTTTGATCCGGCGGTTGCCGACCGGCTCGGTGCATTCGAGTCTGATCCGGCGGAAGTGGAGGCCGCTTGGCAGTCATGCCTGGCCGAGACTGCTAATGAAAACCAGACTCAGGAGCCGCATCATGAAGGATGAACACATCAAGAAAATTGCTGATCGTCTGATCGAGCAATTAAAAACGAACACGGCGCCGTGGCAGAAGCCCTGGGCACCCGGTGAGAATCTGACTTTGCCGGTCAGCATGGCCACCGGCAAGCCATATCGCGGCATTAACGCCCTGATCCTGGAGTCTGCGGCCATTTCACGCGGTTACAACGATCCGCGCTGGATAACCTATAAGAACGCCACTGAGATGGGTGGCCAAGTCCGGAAGGGCGAAAAAGGTGAGCAGATCGTCTATTGGGAGTTTTACAAAAAGGAACTCATCAAAGACGATCAGGGTAAGCCCAAGCTCGATGAGAAGGGCGAAAAAACCTACCGCCTGGTGGAGTTGGAAAGGCCGCGAGCATTCGCGGCCTACGTCTTTAATGCAGCCCAGATCGATGGCATCCCGCCGCTGGAACAAGCCCAGCAAATGGAAGAGTGGGAGAAGCACGACAAGGCAGAGGCAATCCTGAAGGAGTCGGGTGCCCAGATCGATCATATCGGGGGCAACCGGGCGTTTTACCGGATGTCTGACGATAAAATCCGACTGCCTATGCGGGCGCAGTTTGAATCGGCTGACGCCTACTACGCCACGGCACTGCATGAGCTTGGCCACTGGACTGGCCATCCAGACCGGCTGAACCGGAAACTGGGGAATGTCTTTGGCAGTGAGGATTACGCCAAAGAAGAACTCCGGGCCGAGATCGCCTCGATGATCATTGGTCAGGAGTTGCAGATTGGCCATGACCCAGAACAGCATGTGGCATACGTCCAAAGCTGGATTAAGGTACTCGAAGATGATCCGGAAGAGATTTTACGGGCGACCCGCGATGCGGAAAAAATCCGTAAGTATGTCATGGCGCCGCTGACACTGAAGCAAGAGCAAGACCAGCTCCAGCAGCTCTTTGAGACGCACCGGCGCGAGCAGTCGCAGGACTATACCCAGCAGCTCGAAAACACGCCTGAAAACCTCGACAGCATCCACCAGGACGCCCAAGCCTTGGCTGATCAAATCAGACGGCCAATGGATATTCTGCTGAACCCAATGGGGCAGATTGCTTACAGCGCATCAAGCGATGGCACGAAAGTAGGGCAGTTTATCAAAGATCGCCATGATCGCGTGTTCCAAGTATTGGACGTGGTGCAACCTGCAAAGCTGACGCAGGATCAGGTGGCCGATATGATGAGCACTGAAGCTCTGGAGAGCTGGCACAGTGCTATCGAGATGGCCGAGCAGCATGATCTGGTAGCCGAGCTGTCACACGTCGGGGGTCAACGTCATGCGTTTGCCATTAAGTACGCTGATCAGGCTGGCCGGGATACCGGCATCCGGTCGTTGATCGATGTCAACGGCGGTGCCGCACTCCAGGTGCAAGACATGATTGTATCGCCGGTGAACGACGATGAGACCCCGACCGATGATCAGCAATTTTCTGAGAGCTGGGCAGATCACGTGAAGCAGCTCGATGCGGTACTGAAATCTCGCGCCCGGCAGCAGCTTGAGTCGGTACCGGCGGAAGCCAGCCTTCCGGATCAGGATCAACCTCTTCCTGATCGCTTCCGACTGATTGGCCAGAACGCAGCAAACCCACTCAAATACACTGCCGTAACAGAAAATATCGGCACGAAAGTCGCCGCCTTGCGGCATAACGCAAAACAGTATGCAGACCTCACCGGGAAATCGGTCGTGCTGGCGGTAGACCCTTACGACAAGGTGTCCTATACCGACAAAGCAGAGCCGGTGGGCAGCTATTTTGAAGATCAGCAGGGACGTGTGTTCCAAGTCCTGGATGAGCTGGCACCGGCGGCAAACCTGGCGCCGGTCGAGCAGCCAGACAACGGGCTGAAATTTCAGCTTGTAGACAATGGTCAAGTG
>JASLEL010000096.1 GCA_030151145.1 Aquirhabdus sp.
GCTGAGGAGTACCAACGGCTGTTTGACCATTATCTGGTTGCGATGGTGCATTTCGTCATGCAGGAGACCGAAGAGCGCGACCAGATCTCGCGCATCTATACCCGCGAGCAGTTGGACCCGACCCCTGCCTTTGGTCGTCTCTACCTTGGTTTTGTCCATGATCTGCACGAGACACTGTCTGAGCTGGTGCGCCGTATTCTGGGTGAGCACATTTCGCTGACCGAAGCCAAGATCATCACGCATACCCTGCTCGGTCAAGTCACGATCTTTAAATCCTCTCGTAAAGCCATCCTGACCAATCTGGGATGGGACTATTACCTGCCTGAACATATGGCCGAGATCGAGCGTCTCGTCCTGTTCCAGATTCACACCCTGATCCATGCGTATCAGCAACACCCATCGCACTCATAAACAGAGCGTCATATCATGGCTACCGCAACATCAAGCACAACATCGACTCCCGACAACGACATATCTGACATCAAACCGACATGGATGGGACGTAACCGCCCCTTCTTCATGTATGGCATTCCACTGGTCCTGCTGATCATCGGCATCGTGCTGTATCTGCAGGGTGGTCGCTATGTCAGCACCGACGATGCCTATGTCTCTGCCGCTCGCGTCGCCATCAGCCCGAGTATCTCTGGTCGCGTCACTGACATTCTGGTGCATGATAACCAGCAGGTGAAAAAAGGCGATGTGCTGTTCAAGATCGACAACCGTCCCTATGTGATCGCCGTTGAGCAGGCCGAAGCGGACCTTGCCAAAGCCCGCCAACAAGTCGGATCGACCAAAGCCGACTATCAACAAAAACTCGCGACCGTACGCTCGGCACAGGATTCGCTGGCCTACCAAACGCGCGAGTACGATCGGCAGAAAAAACTCGCTGCCGTGGGCCTTGCCTCTACCGCTCAGCTTGATCAGGCGCTGCATAATCTGCAAACCGCTCAGGCGCAGATCACCGCCGAGCAACAAGGCGCCGAGACTGTCCTCGCCAATCTGGGCGGTCAGGCCAACCTCGCACGCGATGAAGACCCAGCCGTCAAAGCCGCCATTGCCGCCCTTGATCGCGCCAAACTCAATCTAACCTATACCGTCGTCACCGCACCCATCGATGGCGTCGTGACCAAAGTCGAAAGTCTACAGATCGGCAGCTATATCAATGCTTCGGCAGCGGTCTTCTCGCTCGTGTCCAATCATGACATCTGGGTCGAAGCGAACTTTAAGGAAACCGACCTCACCCATATGCGTGTCGGTCAGACAGCCAGCGTCACCGTAGATACTTTTTCTGGTAAAGCCTTAAAAGGTACGGTGGAGAGCATCAGCCCGGGGACCGGCTCGTCCTTCTCGCTCTTGCCACCGGAAAACTCCACCGGTAACTGGGTCAAAGTTGTGCAACGTCTGCCCGTGCGTATCACGATCCAGAACCCCGACCAACTGCAGCTCGCGGATGGCCTGAGTGTCCAAGCCGAAGTCGATACCCAGCATCATCGCAGCCTGTCTGGAGTGCTGTAATGAACGCCGCCCGCGTCAAACATCATGGCATCATCACGCTGTCGGTGATGCTCGCCACGATCATGCAGGCACTGGATACCACCATTGCCAACGTGGCCCTGCCACGCATGCAGGGGACCTTGTCTGCCACGCAGGATCAGATGACCTGGGTGCTGACTTCCTATATCGTTGCGGCAGCCATCACCATTCCTCTGACTGGCTGGCTGTCCAATCGCTATGACCGCAAGAAGATTTTCCTGATCTCGATTGCAGGCTTTACCGTCGCATCCGCCCTGTGCGGCTTGGCTGAGAACTTGCCGCAAATCGTGCTCTTTCGCCTGCTGCAAGGCATCAGCGGGGCGGCGCTCGTGCCGCTGTCGCAGTCGATCCTGTTTGATATCAATCCGCCTGAGCATCATGGTCGCGCCATGGCGGCATGGGGGGTCGGTGTCACCATGGGCCCGATCCTCGGGCCTGCGCTCGGCGGCTGGCTGACCGAGAACTATAACTGGCGCTGGGTGTTCTTTATCAATGTGCCAATCGGAATCATTGCCTTTCTAGGTTTGCTGTTCTTCCTGCACAAGAAAGAAGGCAATCCCACCATCCGCTTTGACTTCTTTGGTTTTATCACCTTGAGTCTCGGTATTGGCGCGCTACAGATGATGATGGATCGTGGCGAGCTACTCGACTGGTTCTCATCGCCTGAAGTCATTGCCGAGGCGATCATCGCGGCGCTGGGGTTTTACTTCTTTATCGTGCATATGTTCACGCACAAGAAGCCTTTCCTCAATCCGCGCCTGTTTAAGGACGCCAACTTCCTGACCAGCAATCTGTTTATCTTTGTCGTGGGTGTGGTGCTGTTTGCGACCCTCGCGCTGATCCCACCGATGCTGCAGGGACTGATGAATTATCCGGTCGTCACGACCGGCCTTGTGACCGCACCACGTGGTGCCGGCACCATGCTGGCGATGATGGTGGTGGGCCGTCTGGTCGGCCGGGTCGATACCCGCGTGCTAATGGGCACCGGACTGACCCTCACTGCCATCTCGCTGTGGCAGATGACACAGTTCTCACTGCTGATGGGTGAATGGCCGCTGATCATCTCGGGTGTGCTGCAAGGCTTTGGCGTGGGCCTGGTCTATGTGCCCTTAAGTACCGTCGCCTTTGCCACACTATCCACCGATCTGCGTAACGAAGGCACGGCATTCTTTAATCTCATGCGCAACATCGGCAGCAGTATTGGCATCTCGGCGGTCCAGATCCTGCTCACGCGTAACACCCAGATCGTGCATGCGAATTTAAGCGAGCACATCATCCCCTATAACACCGCCGCACAAACCGCACTGCAGGCGCATCAGATTGACCTCGGCAATACCGCCAGCCTGCAAATGCTGAACGGCATGATCACGCGTCAAGCCGGCATGATTGCCTATGTGGATGACTTCAAGCTGATCCTGTGGCTGACGCTGGCGTTATTACCGTTCCTGATCCTGCTCAAGAAACCCAAACCGCTCTCGCCTGCGGCCAAACAAGCCCATGCGGCCGTGATGGAGTAACCGATATGCAACCCCTGACCTTCAAGACTCCCGCCGCGCTGCGCACTGGCCTTTCTGTGCTTGCATCCAGCATCCTGCTATCCGCCTGTACCGTCGGCCCCAACTTTGTCGCGCCGCAGACGCCTGCGGTCAAGCAGTTCAACCGTGATGGTGACCCGACCCAGCTGGATCAGCAGACCCTGCAGATGGGCACGGATGTCGCACCCGACTGGTGGCAAAACTTCCAGTCGCCACAGCTGAATAACATCATGCAGCAGGCACTGGCGGGCAACTACACGCTGCAGAGCGTCGAAGCTACCTTGGCGCAGGCACAGGCCGAAGTCGATGCCACCGCAGGTACACGTGATCCACAAGTAAACCTCACGGCCAATGCCGGACGGCAGAAATACGGCTCCTCACTCTTCGGCCCCAGTGGTTTTCACATCCCGCCGTTTAACTACTATACGGCAGGCCCGCAAGTGAGCTACCTCGTGGACTTCGCTGGTGGCAAGCGCCGAGCGCTGGAGCAGCAAGAAGCCCTGCGTGAATACCAACGCTATGAAGCCGCCGCCGCCAAGCTCACGGTCAGCGGCAATGTCGTCGCGCAAGTGATGAACATCACCGCAAGCAAGATCCAGCAAAACCTGATTCAGAGCATCATCCGCGATGACGAACAAAGTCTGGCGCTGGTCCGGCAAGCCCGCCAGATCGGCTCAGCGACCGAGCCTGATCTATTGAATGCCCAAAGCCAAATGGCAACCGATCAGGCCCGCCTGCCGGAACTTGAGCAACAGCAGATCGCCGCGACCCACGCACTCGCGATCCTCACTGGACACGCACCAGCCGACTGGCAGGCCCCGGACTTCAGCATGACGGATTTTCGTCTGCCTGCTCGCCTGCCCTTAAGCCTGCCCTCCCAGCTCGTGCATAATCGCCCCGATATCATGGCTTCCGAGTCGCAATTGCACGCGGCCAGTGCTGCCATCGGCGTGGCAACCGCCAATATGTATCCCAGCCTGAACCTGACGGCCAATATCACCCAGCAGGCACTCTCCCCCAGCAAGCTCTTTCTGGCGTCATCCAATGCCTGGGCCTTTGCAGGCGGATTGACTGCACCGATCTTTAATGGCGGCACCCTGTCAGCGGAGAAGCGTGCGGCCCAGAGCGCCTATCAGAGTGCGGCTGCCAGCTATCAGCAGGTCGTACTGCAGTCGTTCGCACAGGTGGCGGATGTGCTCAAGGCACTGGAGCATGATGCCGCTGAGATTCGTACACGCCAGCAGGCAGCAGATGTAGCCGCACAGGGCGCAAAGCTGGCTCACCTCAGCTATCAGCTCGGTCAGGGCACCGTCCCCCAGATGCTGGATGCCGAACGCCGTAGCCATGAGGCCGCACTGGCACTGGTCAAGAGCAAGGTGCAGCAGTATCAGGATACTGCGCTGCTCTATCTGGCGTTAGGCGGCGGCACACTCAGCGCGCCTGCGTCATAGTCCTTTCCACGCTGCATAGACCCATCCGTTTGATCACACAACGCCCGGCAGATACGACCGGGCGTTTGTATTGATGATCATTGGTTTCATGCATCAGATGGTGCGTTACATCCGATCACCTCGGGAAAAAGGATGCCCACGATCTACAGAGTATGTTAGATTTACCTGAAGAAAAAAGACGTTAGACCATGTGCAGTCGTGGATCTATCGGCAAATAATTATTCAGGAGTTTCGTCATGCTCGGCCATCGCATTCGGACCACCCTCCCAGTATCAATCAATCATACGCGACCCATGCTGCTTGCCCTGACGCTGTGCACTGCACCGCTTGTGACTACGGTCACTCATGCTACCGAATGGGAGCTCAATAAGGACAAAAGCCAGTTACAGTTTAAAGCCGGTGGTTTTGTGAAGGCGAGCGGCAGCTTTCGCAGCTTTGATGCCCAGTTTAAAGGCGATCTCATCATTGACCCAGCACACGTGGTCATCCATGCCACTGTCGATACCGCCAGTGTCGCAACCGGCTCTGACCTGCAGGATCAGTATTTGAAAGGGGATGCGTTCTTTGATGTCAAGAGATTCCCCAAAGCGGAGTTCAACAGCACTCAGATCATCGTCCATGACCTGCGCCACGCGACGATTCAGGGCAATCTGATCATCAAAGGCATCAGCAAACCCATTTCGTTTGATACCACCTTTGACACCCCGACCGTCGATCCCACCACGCATACCATGTCGATTACCTCGCATGGCAGTATCACCATCAACCGCGACGACTGGGGAATGGACGCCTTCATTCCCGGCGTCAGCAACCAGATTACGGTCACCGTCAACAACGTGATCCGTGCCAAAGCCGAATAAATAGGCTCTCTCAATACAAATCTATCAAGCGCTGTCTTGTGACAGAAATAGTCCATTTTTAGTATTAATTTGTTAAAAAAATTATGTGACTCAGTTCACGCTTTATGGCAAAATCAGTGTGTAGTCAAGCTCAGACTACCTTTTATAATTAGAG
>JASLEL010000112.1 GCA_030151145.1 Aquirhabdus sp.
ACGCCCACCGACATGGCGCGCGTGGTCGAGACGGCCAAGGCTCCGCCTCATTCAGCGCATCACAGCTCTCGATAGCCTGTACCTGCGCGATCAGGGATTGATAGTAGGCCGTATTGATCAGACCGGAGCCTTGTGGATTCATGGGAACTCTCAGGAAATATTGATGATGATGCCGTCTTTGACCGTGATGATCTGACCCGATGCCGCCGTGAACGTCCCTGTCGCACCGTTGCTCACGGTGAGGTTATGCGTCACGCTGACCAGTGGCGCAGCGTGGGTGATTTGACTGTCATTGACCAGCATATACGTCGTCGGCACTTGACTGATGACCGTACCGAGATAAATCGCATCGCTCATATCATGCTTGCGCGCCGATCCTGGACCTGCAGCTTGAGCCGCGACCTTCACCCGCGAGATATCCCGATCGCAGAACACCGCGACCCCGATATCGCCGACTTTAGGGTCCAAGATCACCGCATTACCACCGCCCTGCAGGCGCAGATAAGGCACGTTATAGATCGTGCCATGCGGCGTGGTATTGCCCTCGGCATCCATCTGGCTGACCAAAGGCTGGATCGACACCGTGCCGACTTTCGATACACCACCGTCATTGCTCACACTGAGTACTTTGACCGGCTGTGCCGTGCGCACCCGCGTCAGCATGGCGCTGATCAGGTACTGCATGCGGCTGGCATCCGAGACATCGGAGATGGGCGTCTGATTGGTGAGATTTTGCTGATTCAGCATCTGTAGCACCTGTAGTGTTAGTTCGCCGTCAAAAGCGGAAATGCCGAGGTCTGTACCGTGGTGAACCACGCGCCATCAGGCGTATAGGTCGAGAGCTCATGGCGCACGGTACTGACGGTAAAGTGACCACTCGCAATCGTGAGCTGGCTCGTCAGCTGGATCTGGCGACCGACGATGAGGATGGGGTTGAACTCGCATTTGATGTTCAGACCGCTATCACTAAAGCTCGGATAGCCGACCATGCCGCGATCTGGTCCGATCTCGACCACCGTGCCATCATCGACGCCGGTACTCGCCCAGATCGTGACTTGGTTATTGGCGATGGTGTAGGGAATGGCGGCTGCGGCAGCCAGCTGCTTGATCTGCTCGATCACCGAGCCATGCAGGTATTGATCATGCAGCTGGACCTGCACGCTGTTTTTGATATTGTCAAAGCCATAGCCGATACGTGTCGCCAGATTCTGCATACGCGCAGCGACATCCATCCCGCCCGGTACGGACGACGGCGTCGCATCGATGCCTTTACTGCTCACGATAAAGCTATTGCTGGCCTTGATCACAAGGCTGGCTTCCGGCGCTTCAAAGCAGGGATAGGCGCGCGTGATAGGACCACTAAAGAGCAGCACCAGTCGCTCACCGGCATTGCCCGCATAGAGCTCGATCTCGGTGCCACTACTCTGGCCCTTCTTGGTGCCAAAATAGGTAAAGGCCATCATCTCTTTGAGAGACATGCCGTAAATCTTCAGATTAAGCGCCGCAGCACCCATGCCTTTGGGATAAAAGACATGAGCCTCGCAGCGATAGCCTTGCAGGCTGATGTTCTCCGAGCCGTCGGTTTTCTTTATGGTCAGGTTGATCTGACGTTCTTTAAAGCTCATGGGAAATCCTTAGGCATGAAAAAACCCTCGCACGATAGGGTTTGTTTTTAAAGAAAATTTCTGGCAATCTCACTCGACTCACACCAATCCAGCAGGGATCCGTCATGGCTGACAGCGCGTACGATGAGTGCGTCAGACTAAAGACACTGCAACCCAGTCATATGAGCACATCATGAAGAAAACATTAATCGCCTTACTACTGCTGCCCAGTATGGCAATGACACAGACTCAAGCAGCGGCCCCCGATGCCGCGTGCTGGACAACCTATAACGCCTACGATGCGATTGCTGATTGCCAGAAGGAAGTGCTACAAGACGAGAAAAAAGCCTTGAACACGGTCTACCAGAAAATCGAGAAAGCCTACCCTCTGCCGGATCAGGTTCCCTATATCCAGCATTTAGATAACGCTCAAAAAGCATGGCTTGCATACCGTAATCAAGAGTGTGTCGTGCAAGCGGCTCCAGATCCGGATGATCAATTTAAGCCAGGCGAAGATCCAGACGCACTCAGCTGTCAGATCAAACTCACCCACCAAAGAACTGAATTTCTGTCGTCCAAATATCTACGCAAGAAATAATAGTCGAACCACAATACGATTATTCGAGCAAATATCCTGCAGTATGGGCAAGGTTTGTTTTTTAATCTTTGCTGTGGCAAGCTCTGCCACATCGTCCGCCACCGACCAAGGATGTCTTATGAAAAACAGCGCTTTATTGGCTGTACTGCTCTGCCTGTCGAGTCCAGCCTGGGCCGACCAAACCTTAAGCGGGCCATGGAATCTGCTCCAAAGACCCGTCGTTGCCGGCTGCTCGCTCTACCTCTCTCATTCAGGCTTGCCCAGCGACCTCACCAATCTGGTACTCAACGCCGATGACAAAGGCAATATGGCGATCGTCCTCGGTGCCGAACATTTACCCAAACTCAACGTGTCTACCACGCCAGTGGTGTTTGACTTTGGTCATGAACAAAAGACCCTCAATGCCATCTATGGTGTCGATCACTACCGCTCAGGCGATGCTGGTAGGCTCAAGGTCCGTGGTCACATCGCCGATTTTCCCATCTTGCCCGCGTTGAATGATCACAGCACCTTCAGCATCATCGTTCCTGAAGCCGATGGTTTTCAGGTCACGGTCCACACCAGTCAGACACCGGCAGCACTGCTGAAATTCCGCCAATGCGCCAGCGCACTACACAACCAAAGCGGGCCGCTGACGGTCACGCCTGCGCGTTAAAATAGAACCAAACAGCTGATTTTGTTATGTTCCACAGCCTTAAAGGTTTGTTTTTTAATCAAGGCTGTGGCAAGCTTTGCCCAGTCCGCCATCCAGCAGGGAATGTATCATGCATAAACTTATTCTCGCGACACTTGCCTTGCTCGCGCCGTTCGCGCTGTCCAGTTGCAGTAATCCCTTTAAGCCCGCCATCGATAGCAACACCTGCTGGTCGGATGGTGCGAAAACAACAGTCGCCTCGCTCTGGCAAGATCGCCTCAAAGAAGGGATGAAAAATCCCCTGTTTGGCCTCACCAGTGACGATATCAAGATGCTGAACCCGCAGGTATCACTCTCCAATATGCATGTCGTGACCCTGCCGCCAGACCATCAATCCGTCCAGTGCGGCACCAGCCTGCAAGTGACCCTCTCGACCAGAAACGCACAGCAAAAACTCACCCTAGATACGGTTGCCGACTTCTCGGCTTTCCTTTCCAAAGACGGCTTGGTCTACACCATCACCGGTGAAGACGTCGCCAAAGTCCTGCTGCAACTCTCGCAAAAAGCCTTGAGCGTTAAAGTCGATGACACCCCATCAGACCCACAGCCCCAGCCAGATACCAGCACGACCGCGCAGGACTCGACCGATGCGCAAGGCATACACATCGTCCATAACAGCAACTTTGACAGCAGCGAACCACCGCCCGCCGATGTCGCAGCCCTGATCAGTCGTGAGGAAGTCGTCAATTCACGCTGCCGCGATAGCGATCCAGACTCCGCCAAGGGCAAAGCCGTCTGTGCGGTACGTGATGTGCTCTCAACGCAGATCGGTGACAAAAACTGGTGCTGGGGCCATCCGACCAAACCCGATGCCAGCGAAGCAGAAATGATCTGGGTGCCATGCAATAAGGACAAGACTCGGTCTTATGTGCCGCCTTCAATGGCGTCTTAAGCCCAGCCCGCAGCAGAATATCAGCGGGCGGTCAATCCAGATACATCAGCAGATAGCGCGATCCCAGACCATCATAGGTCGGATCGCTCAAACCCTCTTGATCGACAAACATCAGATTGCCCGTCACGCCCATATAGGGATAAAGCAGGCCCACACGGTCGCGACAGATGCGTCCCGTCACGCAGGGATTACCATCTAAAAGCACATCGGTATACAGCCCTGAGCTCAGCTGATACAGATTAATCTGGCAGTTTTGCCCATCCAACTGCACCTTGAAGGTCTGATTGGCATCCGGGGATAACGGTATCATTTGCATCAGGTGCCTCCTCCGGCTGGCTGGACTTGTGCTTGCTGGATTTGTGATGGTGTAGCAGCGACCGGATTGGTCTGCCCTTGATTGACCTTCGCCTGCCCTTGCGGCTTTGCCGTCTTGGTATAGCTGGCGGACGCCGTGATCCGCACCTCTTTAAACGCCGCCTCGACCGTCAGGAGCGAAGCGCCACCGCTTGCGGTACGCCGGTAATTAAAGTGCGTCATATTCATATTGGGATAGGTTTTATCAACCGTCACCACAGAATACAGCGCCAGCGAGTCGCGCAGCAGCTCCAGCACATCGAGAAAAATCCAGCGATCCATATTCAGCTTGCCACCGCAGGTCATGGTCACGCGGATTTCCATGGGCTTGGCGACCTTGTTATAGCTCGCAAACTGTCCCTGCTCGACCGGATAGGTGGCGATATCACGATCAGACTGCACTTGGACGGCCACGATCGAATCCGGCACCAGCGCAAACACGCCTTGATCATTGAGAATGCCCCACTGCGGCCCAAAGTCCACATTGGGTGCCGACACATCGATCGGCTGATCACTCAAGAGCTGATCGGTGATGTCAGACGCGCTGGTTGCGGCCGCAGGGCCAGGAGCGCCCGCCAGTGGCGGGACTCCGGGCAGATTGGGGACATTGGGGTACTGGATATCATCCATATCAAATCGCCTCTTTACACATCCCTCTTAAGGACGCTTTTCGCATCACACATCAGTTCACCCAATGTTCACCCGCGATCATCACACCCTGATTCTGCATCTCACGCGTAAAGCCATGGGCAATCTCACGGCCATTGCCGTTGGGTGCCTGAATCGTCACATTCTGGATATGGGTTTCATGGGTGGTGGTGCTGGTTGAAGTGGGGCTGACCAGTGCGGCTTTGCCTTTATCCGCGCCGACATAGTGGCCCATGTCGAGATCATGGGTGACACCCCGACGGATCAAGGTATCACGCGCACGGTTTTTTGGGTCAGGGCTTTCATAACGTCCCGTAACCAGGTCATTAGAAGCGATGCTGCCTTGGGTTTGCTTAAGCCGATCACCAACGTTCTTATACATTCCCTGCGTCAGCTCATAAACGACAAACTTCAATTGCTCATCATAAGTCGCCGTCTTCAGATCATGCCCAAACTGACGTTTAAACGCCACCTCACGATCCGGATGCCATTGTGCGATGCCATGCGCAGAGCCTTTATCGCCCACCGCATGCTCATCCAACTGACTCTCTGCCAGCAGATTAGCGATGATGCCCGTGGACTGATCTTTGCTAAAGCCCGCCTGCATAAAGGTCGCATAAGCCTGCCGGATTTTGGCGTCTTTATCCTTGCCGACAGCAACATGACCCAACTGCGTCTCCGCAGGCACCACAGGCGTCGGATTCAGCTCAGGGTGAGTCGCATCAAACAGATACTCCCCGACCTTGGCGCCGACCTCGGGATGCTGCCAGAGATAGAGATTACCCGCACCCAGCGCACCCAGTAAGCCCAACCGGCCCATTGCTGCACCCAGCGTGCCTTCAGCGACGACGCCTTCAGTTGCGGCACCTTGAGCGACCCGGCCTGCCACACCGGCTGCAGCGCCTTCAGCCGCGCTGCCACCCATCAGGATATTGACCGCCTTGCCCGCCACACCACCCACATCGCGCAGTGCATTGCCCAGTACCGAGATCGATCCAACGGTCTCCGAGACATTCTTCCCGAGTACGCCAAACAGCGACACCAGATTATGCGCAGCCTCATTCAGCTCGATCAGATCGTTCATATCGCCGGCAGCCTTATCCATCAGCGACAGGAAGGCTGACATCTGGGGATTGGCCGCATCGCCTCCTACACCCGACTCATCACGCTGGGTCATCCCCGCATCCATAACCTTGGCATACTGCGCCTGCATAAACTCAGGACCTTTCAGATACAAACCCATCAACTGATCCGACAGACCCAATTGGCTACCCAGCGATGCCGCAGCCTTCACGCCGCGCGTCTTGGCCAAGCGAGACAACTGCCGTGACAGCGTCATCTGCCCCTTCAGGGTGGTCGCCGTATACTTCGGATCACGAATACCCATCCGACCCAGCGCCTTCATCACGCCATGACCACCGATGCCGAGCTTCGACTGGGCAATCGACTTCTCGATATGCATGACACCCGAGAGAAAGTCCGCATGCGAGCCACCCGACACCGACGACAACACCTGATCCCACGCCGCAAGGCCATGACGACCCATGCTCAGCATCGTCGCCTGACCGCCCAGCCCCTCATGCGACAGGATCACAGACTGCGTGAAATCCTTAACGCTCTTCACCGCACCCACGATCGATGCCACACCCTGCAGAAAACCCTGATCCTCGCCACCCGCACCATCTGTGCTCGGATCATCCGCATCCTGACCCAGCGCATCCGCCATCCCCTGCAGGCCATCGTTGATGAGATCTTGATGCTCATCGACCAGCGACTTCAGCCCGTGCATCAGCCGCTGGTCTTGCGACCGACGTGTACGTGCAGCCTTAGCCTGAGGCCGTGTACCCTTACTCTGAGCCCGTTTACCCTTGCCCCGAGTCTGGGTACTCTTCGTGGGTTTACTCACAGTATCCGCAGTCAAAAATGCATCCAGGATATTAGCCATTGTGTTTACTCATCAGATACTTGTTATGCGCATCCACCGCATTGACCTCCAGCATCATCCACAGATCCTCGGTCCCATAGACCGTATCGAGCTCATGCAGGGTCGCAAGGCCGGACGAAATCAATGTCGCAATAGAAGCAGGCACATTGCTGTACTGGATCAAGGCGTGACTTTGGCTGCTGGACTTGATGTAGCCGAAGTCGATGTCACGCCACCGGCAAAAAAACCGATATGCAGCG
>JASLEL010000133.1 GCA_030151145.1 Aquirhabdus sp.
GTGCCGCCGGACTTTACGCCGGGCTAATCCACCCTTGCGGCTCACTCAGGTTAGTTCGTCTCACCTCAAATGTCGTGGAACGGATTAACTTGATATCTCTCAGAATTATCCTTCCACCATTTACCAATCTCCTATCATCCGTCATCACGCTTTACATTCATCTTTCTCCATGATTGTGCTATAAGTTAGCTGATGCAGACGATAAGTCCGTCTGAACGATATTGAACGATGACGATCATCATCACGCACCATCCAGAAGGGGAAAAAGATATGCAAAGCGATAACCCAATGCTCCGTCGGGCGGCCTTCGTACCGGTGAGTCAGCCCATGACTGTTGCTGGGGCTGTCAACAAAGCGATCATACTCACGATCGTATCCGCAGTGGTCGCCATTGCCCTGTATGCATACTCGATCTCCCTCATGCAGCAGGACATGCAAAACCCCGCTGCACTGGGTTGGATGGTCGGTGCCGTCGGTGGTATCGTGATTGGTCTGATTATGGCATTCAACCAGCGTGCCAGCAGCATGCTGGCGCTGCCCTATGCGGTCTTTGAAGGTTTGTTTGTGGGTGGCGTGTCCGCCATGTATGAAGCTCGCTATCCCGGCGTACCCGCATCGGCACTGATCGCAACCTTCGTGACCTCGGTCAGCCTGCTCGGCCTGTACCGTGCCGGTATTATCCGCGCAACCGATAAGTTTAAATCCATCGTTATCTCGGCCTCACTGGCGATCCTCCTGATCTATGTTGTGCAATGGATCATGATGCTGGCCTTCTCGTCGTCGATTCCCGGTCTGTTTGCCCAGACTGGCGTACTGGCGATCGGCTTTGCGGCCTTTGTTGCGATCATCGCCTCCCTGAACCTGATTCTGGACTTTGACCTGATCGAACGCTGTGCCGAGATGGGTGCACCTAAATATATGGAGTGGTACTGCGGTACTGCCCTGCTGGCCACACTGGTCTGGATGTACATCTCGTTCCTGCGTCTGCTCGGTACGCTGCGCAACTGACGAACCAAACCCTCTACACCAAGACAGCCCCTGTACATCAGGGGCTGTTTTATTTCTCAAATAGACGATGCCTGTCACACATCCGTAAACTACGCCCCGAAAGTGCTGCATCTTGGCAATCGTCCGTGCTAGAATATGCCGACATCGGGACATGTCCCGATTTTTTTACGTCTGACTGATGTCAACCCGAATGCATTCATATTAATGATCTTATTAATATCAATGCGTTTTTTTGCTTTTTGATTTGCTTAAAACAGTTACAGGACAATTTCTTCATGCCCGTTGCGGAAACCTGGTTGCTGCCCGATGGCGTCGCTGACATCCTGCCCGCAGAGGCACATACGATTGAGTCTTTACGCCGACGCCTGCTGAACACCCTTAGCCTACGCGGCTACGCGCTGGTTTACACCCCGTTTATCGAATATGTCGAGTCGCTACTGACCCATAATCAGGGCAAGAACCACGACATGGATCTGGCTACCTTCAAGCTGATAGACCAACTGACCGGTCGCCTCATGGGCGTACGGGCTGACATCACGCCGCAGGTTGCGCGCATCGATGCACACGTCAATCCGGTCGAGGGTGTCGCCCGCTATTGCTATGCTGCGACTGTCCTGCATACCCGCCCGCAAGGTCTGTCAGCCTCGCGCACGCCACTGCAGCTCGGTGCCGAGCTATTCGGCCATGCAGGCCTTGCCGCTGACCTTGAGATGATCGATGTCATGCTGACCGTGCTGGCCGATGCGGGTCTTCAGCAAAAGCTGCATCTGGACCTCGGTCATGTCGCCGTCTTCCGTGCGCTGGCCCAGTCTGCCGGCCTCACTGTAGAGCAGGAAAACACCCTGTTTGATATCTATCAGCGCAAATCCATGCCCGAGCTTAAAGCCCTTTGTGCCGATCTGCCACAGGGCGGTGATTTCTGGGCGCTCGGTCGTCATGGTAATGATCTGACCTTACTTGCACAGGCACTCTCCACATCGGCACGGGATAACGCTGACGTCCAGCATGCGCTGGACCAGCTTGCCACCACACTGGCTCACGTACAGGCACATTGGCCTGAGATTGATGTCAGTGTCGATGCGACAGAGCTGCGCAGCTATCATTATCATACCGGTCTGGTTTTTGCCGTGTATGCACCCAATCAGGCGACTCCACTGGCCAAAGGCGGACGCTATGACGGTGTCGGACAAGCCTTTGGTCGTGCACGTCCTGCGACGGGTTTCAGCTGTGATCTATATGCCATCAGCGGCTATCAGTCAGCCGAGACACCGATCGTGGTCGCAGCGCCAGCCGGACGCGATGCGACTTTGCAAGCCGCCATCGTTGAGGCACGTATAGCAGGCCATATCGTCATTCAGGCGCTCGGCTTTGATCATACCGATCCCAGTGGCAATGAACACGCCACGCATCAGCTGAGCGAAGTCGGAGGCCGTTGGCAGGTCGTTGCCAAACCGGTTTGATTCATGTGGCACACCGCATTGTCGCGCACAAGGCGGTATTGTTTTTGTGATTTAGCAGTATGAGCTTTTTGGTTTTAAATTCAATGGGAATCAGTCGTATGAGTAAGAATGTAGTCGTGCTCGGCACGCAGTGGGGCGATGAAGGGAAAGGCAAGATTGTTGATTTGCTGACCGATCAGGCTGCTGCTGTCGTCCGCTTTCAGGGCGGCCACAACGCAGGTCATACACTGGTGGTCAACGGTGAAAAAACCGTCCTGCACCTGATCCCGTCAGGCATCCTGCGCGAAAACGTGCTCTGCCTGATCGGCAACGGCGTGGTGCTGGCACCTGATGCCCTGATCAAGGAAATGAAAACGCTGGAAGACAGCGGCGTACCTGTGCGCGAGCGCCTGCGTATCTCGCCAAACTGCCCGCTGATCCTGCCTTACCACATCGCTCTCGATCAAGCCCGCGAAGTGCGCCGCGGTGCCTCCAAGATCGGCACCACCGGTCGTGGCATTGGACCTGCCTACGAAGACAAGGTCGCCCGCCGTGGTCTGCGCCTCGCCGATCTGATCCGTGATATCGACTTCGCCGACCGTCTGCGCGACATCATGGAATATCATAATTTCCGCCTGACCCAGTACTATGGCGTGCCTGCCGTAGACTACGAAGCGACCCTGACCCAAGCACGCGAATGGGCCAAGATCCTGCGTCCGCTGGTGTGTGATGTGACTGGTACGCTGCACGACTACCGCCGCGAAGGCAAAAATCTGATGTTTGAAGGTGCCCAAGGCTCGCTGCTCGACATCGACCATGGCACCTATCCTTATGTCACGAGCAGCAACACCACCGCCGGTGGCGTGAGCACCGGCTCTGGCGTCGGTCCGCTGTATTTGGACTATGTGCTGGGGATCACCAAAGCCTACACCACCCGTGTCGGTAGTGGTCCATTCCCAACCGAACTGATCTATGACGCCAGCACCGATACCGGCAGCGAGATTGGCAAGCACTTGGGTACCGTTGGTCATGAGTTTGGTGCGACGACGGGTCGTCAGCGTCGCTGCGGCTGGTTTGATACCGTAGCGCTGCGCCGCTCGGTCGAGATCAACTCGGTCAGTGGCATCTGCCTGACCAAGCTCGATGTGCTGGATGGTCTCGACACCATCGAAATCTGTACCGGCTATGAGCAGAACAATCAAGGCGGCTGTGTTGGCTCCTCTGATGCGATTGCCTTTGAAAATGTCACGCCGATCTATGAGACACTGCCCGGCTGGCACGAATCCACCATCGGTGCGACCAGCCTTGAGCAATTGCCTGCCAACGCTCGCGCTTATATCAAGCGCATCGAAGAGCTGGTCGGCTGCC
>JASLEL010000171.1 GCA_030151145.1 Aquirhabdus sp.
CGCTTTGTCACTTTCGGTCACCAGCGCATTAAAGCCCGCTTGCTGTCGCTCATAGGTGTTTTCGGTGACGGTCTTCCATGCATAAAAGGTCAGACCCAACGGCACAAAGATCGCCAGCATCGCCAATATCGGCAGGGTACCGATGCGATTATTGCGCCAGATGAGCGGATGCGGATTCCACGGCGCAATAATAGCCAGCGGCAGAAAGATCAGCACCCCAAACACATCCCCCGCCCACCAGGTCAGCCAGTTGCCAAGGAATTGCTCAGACGACACATCACCGATCACATGCAAGGCCGTCACGCCGATACTTGCCGCCACCAGACACGCCAGCGGTCCCGCCAGAATGATCAGCTTGCCCACATCCTGCAGCCGGTTTAGACGCAGTGGCAGGCCAATAAAACGCTGAACCAGTACATAAGCGATCAATGCCTGAATCGTGGAGCCAGCCGCAATCACCAGCGCCAGCAGGAGCCGATCCAGATGCAGACCATGGCTGAAATCAAACCCGCCGCCAATGTAGCTATTCAACAGCCATGAGCCCAAGAGGATACCCGGCCAGATCCGCCAGCGATGGACCATCAGCGCACCGATGGCAAGCCCTGAGGGAGGCCAGATGATCGTGGCATAGCCTGGAGCGACCGCCAGAGACAATCCCAGCTTACCGGTTAAAATATATAAACCAGCCAGCGTCAGGACTTTAAAGAGATAAATAAAGATGTTTTTTTGGGATATGTCGCCATGTCTGGGGATATGCAACATACGCGGAAGTGTCATGCTCGTCTTTCTCAAAGGCCGATAAGCCGGGCATCTGGATGATCACCGACTGTCTTTGATCCGATTAAACCACAGCAGCGACAGCCTGTACCATATCCAGACAGAAGCATCATCCGACCGCCTATACCTTATTGATTGTGCATACTGCAGACTGCGGTTACATTGTTTGCAGTCGCTTATTTTGTGCTAAAATTTTATACATGATCATCATCATCTCATGAATCGCCTGACGGAGCACCGATCAGGCAGGCATGCGCGTGCACGCATGTCGCCATGAGCACTGGAAGGCAATGCCATGAGTTGTACGACAGACACGCCTGAGAACAAACCCGCGCAATCGACACGCTGTCAGGATTGCGCGCTGAATCTCGTCTGCCTGCCACCCAGTGTCAAGGCTGCCGAGTTACCACAACTGGACGCCATCATTGAGCGCGGTCAGCCCTTGCCCCGTAACCGTCCCCTGTTCCATCAGGGCCAGCACTTCATGCAACTGTTTGCGGTGCGTTCGGGTGCGATCAAGACCACCATGGTCATGGATAGCGGGATCGAGCAGATCACCGGATTTTACCTGCCCGGCGAGATCATCGGCCTTGAGAGCATCGGCAATCCCACCTATGTCAATAGCGCCTATGCGCTGGAAACCACCAGCGTCTGCGCCATTCCCTATGAGGAACTCAGTGGTCTGGGCCGCATGATTCCGACTTTGCAGGACCATGTGCTGGGGCTGATGAGCAATGAGATCCGTCAGGGTCATCATGTCATGCTCGCCATCAGCAAGCTTGCCGCTTCCGAGCGCGTCGCCATGTTTCTGCTCGCCATCTCGGCACGCTACCAAAAACGCCGTCTGTCTGGTGATCATTTCCATCTCCCGATGTCGCGGGGTGATATCGGCAACTATCTGGGACTCACCATTGAGACCATCAGTCGCATCTTCACCCAGTTGCAACAGCAACGGATCATTGAAGTGCAGAACAAGGATATCCAGATCCTGGAGCGCGCCACACTGTTCCAGATGCTGGAACATGTGCAGAAAGCGCGATCCTAGCAGGGCGCAGTCAATCCCGCGCCCTTACTCTCCCATATGTCCAAAAGTCGGGCCGCCGTTAGATCAGCGACCACACATCATCCCATTCACTGTCTTTAGACTCATGCGATGCCACAGCATCCGCTGAATCCACCAGCATATCCAGCTCAGGAATCTGGTCCTGCATCAGATAGCGCTGGAACGCCGAGGTACTGGCAGTTGGCTGCACACAGATGTCGTATTCAAATACACTGAAGCTCGGCGTCGATTGCACCAGACGGCTCAGTTGCACCGTGACATCATCATTCTCATGACGCAGGACCACTTTATTTCCTGCACGCAGTACGGTGGCAGGGACGACCAGTTGGTTGCGACCTTGCTCATCAGCGGCAGCCATGACCAGACCACGCATATAGTGACCTGCAAACTCATGCAGATGCAGATTGCGTACGCCGCAAGCCATGCCTGTGCTTTGCAGAATCTCGACACCAAACGCCACACCCTGACCGGCTTTCTGATTGGCCCAGCGAATCACACCGACACGCCACGCATTGCGCGATGAATCAAAAATCGTAATCAGCTCACCACAGCGCAGGACATTCGGCACAGCACCCGACCAGTACAGGCCATAGCCATTTTCACTGACATCCACCAGTTCGCAGCGATAAGTCAAGGTATGCTTCTGCAGGGCTTCCTGATCCGAAGACACCGCCTGATTCACCGACGCACGATCATCGTATGCATAATGCGATGTGGTCGAGAGACCATAACCCGGCATGGCACTGCCCAGCTGTTCGGCCTGAATCACCTCATTGAACGCACGCTGACCGGACATCTGGAAATGGCTGCCGATGATCCCCAGCGCCACACCGACCTCGCCCTGCCCGGGATAGCGCTCACTGTCACGCGACAGCGACGGGACAAAGACTTTATTCAGGTGGCTCTTGAGCGAAACCGAGATCCCCACTGCACCATCCTGCGTATCCTCATCATTGCTCCACACGTTCATTTGTGCGCGCAGGGCGGTGATGTCCAGATAAAACATCAGGTCAATGGCAGGCGTCACTGTCGCAGATTCCACTGGCGCCATATCCAGTGCTGGGTCTACTTTGATCCAGGTCGAGGTGCCAGGACGGACGGACAGCTGCAGCAGATGACTCCAGCCATCGGCCAGCGTCGACAGACGCAGCATCTCGGCAGGACGCAGGCCATTCAGGCGGCAGCCCGACAGCAGCAGGGTTTTCAGGTAAACCTGATGACAGGAACGTGGCTGTGCGGCACCTGCATCCGGAAACAGATCGTACTCCACGCCGTTTTGCCAGGCATGCACATACAACTGGTGCAGACGCAGCCACCAGCCGGCAGGGATCGGCAGATAGAGGCTCCAGGTTTCAACAAACAGATGCGCCATGCTGGTCATTGCGCGATTGAGCGCAAGACCTGCCACACCTTGAACCATGCTCTTGCGGGTCCAGGCCTTGAGTGGGTTAGCAGAACTGTCTTGCAGGGTATTGAAGGCGATTTGCTGATAAATCATGATGGCACGAATACGCAGCTGCTGAGACAGCTCCAGAATACGCTGCGCACGCGGCTCCAACAGCAAACCCTGTGAGGAGTAATGCTTGGCCAACGAATTGAGGGTCTGCTTGAGGGTCGGCAGCACGGTTTCGATCAGCTCCAGACGTGCCTGCTCATCACCCTGCAGCTCAGCGATGTCCTGCAGTACCGCAAACAGTTTTTTTGCGGTATCACCAATCTGCAGTACAGACAGCGTATCCAGCCAGCGGATCATGTCTGCACGTGAGCGACACATCCAGGCGGTAGCCACAGCCTGCGGCTGCACTGGCGCGGTGCGCTCAGTCTTGAAGATGGACATCAAATTCGTATTCATGCGTAGCCCCTCCATAAAGATCATGATCACAGCATCATGATCGACGGTTGGCCCCATCTTCGTCTCTAGGCAACTTCCACGTTTGCGGTGAGTCGTCAATCGACTTCAGCGCATATCACCGATGGAAAAGTTGCTGTCGCTCATATCGCAGGCATAAAATGTACCTTGCCGACTGAATATCATTCCAGCCGGTGGACATCGTGCTTGGGATAAAGACAGAACCTGTTTCTTGTGCCTATGATGCCGATTTCAGACTTTGCATGTTTTGATGCAGATCAAAAAGCTGTTTATTTGCCACCTTCAACACCCAAATACTGGCTATAACTTATTCTATATACGGCTAAAAAATCGCTGCCACCCCCAAAACATCTCGACTAGCCGCTCCAAAACAGCTCACACATCCCGACCGGGATACTAGGTCCATGCCTGTATCACCCTCCGCCACCATACCGTGCAATCCATGGCAGAGCCCCCACCCGGCTGACCTGTGCCATAACGGAACAGGTCATCTGTCTGACAGAATCATATCCTATCCCCCTGGATAGGATATATCATGCGCATACTTTTTTTACGCCATGTCCTGCAGACACGGACGGGCTTTCTATGATCGACATCGCGATGCCGACTGATGCAATATCGAGACCACAGGGGAAATAAGACGATGCGCGGTTTACATGACACAACCACCGTAAATGGTTTGGCACGAGATCAAGCCCTACACCTGACTCAAGCTCCAAGTCTGGCCCGTCATCTGGCGCTGGGCGGGCTGCTGCTCGCCCTCTCCATGGGTGCCAATGCACACGGTATCGCAGGCAACCGCTTCTTTCCCGGCACGATGAATTTCGATGATCCTGCGGTTGCGGATGAATTCTCCATCACCTCCGGCACGCAGCAACAACCATTGGGCGCTCAGGATGTCCGAGATGATGCAACCACCATCTCGTTTGCCCGCCTGCTCACGCCCAAGATCTCGATTGGCTTTGATACCGGGTTGCTCAAGCGGAACTGGAGCGGTGCGCAGACCTTCGGCACGACAGGGACAGACCTCGTGCTCAAAGGCCGCCTGTATGAAAACGACCTGAACGAAACGCTGGTCGCCTCCTCGCTCATCTATACCCTGCCGGGTTCAGGTGCCAGTCGGCTGGCCGCCAACGGACCGTCGGTGATTGCTCCCAGCCTGTATGTCGGTCAGGGGCTGGGTGCGTTGCCTGAGGCGTTCTCCTGGTTGCGCCCACTGGGCTTTACTGCGGGTCTCAGTGTCGGCTTTCCGACCAGCAAAGACGCCACCAACCTGAGCTATGATCCCGCACTCAATCAGTTCAGCCCTTATACACAAAAAAATGTCACCACGATTCATAGCGGTTTCGCCATCGAATACAGTACCCTGTATCTGACCGATCGCTTTACGCCGGGTGTATTACCCAAGGACGAGCCGCTGCATCAATGGGTGCCATTGGTCGAATTTGCTTTCGACTCGCCGCAAGGCCAGCGTACTCGCGCCACCGCCAACCCGGGCATCTCCTATGTCAAAGATGTCTGGCAACTGGCTGCCGAAGCCGTCGTACCGTTAAACCACGCCACAGGGCATGGAGTCGGGGTCAATCTGTCGGTGCTGTTCTTTCTGGATGACCTGATCCCATCGCTGTTTGGTAAACCCATGCTGAGCCGCTAAGCCCGACCTTAGGGCAGAGCCGCTCAGCGCAACGCTAGCATAAGGAGACCGACATGTCGCAGCACGGCAGTCACGCAGATGTCATCAAGCGGCTTAAACGCGCCGAAGGCCATTTGCGCAGTACCATCGCCATGATCGAAGGCGGTCGTCCCTGTCTGGATATTGCCCAGCAGCTACAGGCGATTGAAAGCGCGATCATCAATGCCAAGAAACTGCTCATCCATGATCATATCGATCATTGCCTGCAACATACGATCAAGGATGGTCATCAGAGTGCAGATGAGACCATCCTCGAATTCAAGGCCATTACCAAGTACCTGTAAAACAAGTATTTATAAAAAAATCATCTATAAAACAAGTATCTCTAAAATAGTGACGCAAGGCGGCGATCTACAGATCAGTCGCTTCGCGCTGCACACGCGCTGCACATCAATCATCCATACCGCCAGCGCGTCTGGTCATGATCCATCTCAACCCGCGTCAACCGCATCACTATTCTTCAGACCACGCTGATAGACCAGCGTCTCTTCGACCCAGATCAAACACCCAGCAAATCTGTTGCCAGCGCAGCCCAGAATGCCTGTATCGGCCGCCTGCATCGGCCATCCACAAACCCTCCGTTGATGACACACAACGGGACTGACAATTCACAGAATTTGCCTGCCTGAACGCGAAGCCTTGATCCAGCATCGTGCAAAAACTGTGACACAGTCGGCCAAACCCATCGATTAAGCATTGAATGATATGAATATTTCATATCAATCCAGCGACATGGCGCATATGACAGCCATATTAATTTTTTGGAAAATATGTTTAAAATATGGAAAATATGATAACAAAATGGAAGAATAGTTATTCTTATGGGTAATACATCACTTTATTTGTTCATCGAAGGGTGATTGGGGCAGCATGCCAGGCTCGGGACTACACATCGAGCATGGTGCGTGCTGGTAAAAATTTGATCTTGATTGAGGAAGAATGCACCTCTGAACGCATCGCCAGCACACATATCGCCAGCATTCGCCCGTTCAGCGCAAATCATTCTTGAATTGCTTGTTATGAATGTCATCAGTTTATCAGGGTTCTTGTGGCAAACCGTGCGCCAGTCTCGCCCAAACAACACACTCTATGATGTGGGCCGTAGCGTTGAATATGTGCTGCGTCTGATCCCTTTTTACTTCTGGGTCAAGCGTTTGATGATGGTTTTCAACCATCCGCATTTACAGTTTGTGGTACCGCAGCAGCCATCGCTCTTGGGCAAGATTCGCACGCCGTATCTGAATCAGGCGTGGTCTCCTGCACGTCGTTTTGAAGTGGTCAGCACCCATCACGCCTGGGTGCTCACACGATTTAATAAAGAACAGATCGCCCAACTGTACAGCACATCCGGTCTTGAAATCGGACGACTGCGGGGACAGAGCGAACGGCATTACCGTTTTACCCTGCTGGTCGACAAGCTCTATGAACGCGAGGGCGAGCTGTCTTTAGTGATCCTCTCGGATGACCAGCAGCGGCTTGCAACCCTGACCTTCGCGATCACCCAGCATCAACATACCCTGACCATGATGATTGGGGGTCTGCAAGGCGGCCGCGATATGGCACCCGAGCTGAAACAGCTTGCCAAAGACTGCCATGGCCTGCGCACCATGGCGCTGATGGTGCACATTGCCCAGTTCTTTGCGTCGGCAACCGGAGTTTCGACCATTCAGGCGATTTGTGAACATCAGCATATCTATCGGCATAAAAAATACCGCAAGCAGCAGGCGCATCAAATCCATCGCTCCTACAACCAGCTCTGGACTGAGCTGGGCGGCGATCCCGCAGCACATGGCTGGTATCAGTTGCCTATGCGACCCGTCCATCGTGGTCTGAATGAGATCCCCAG
>JASLEL010000282.1 GCA_030151145.1 Aquirhabdus sp.
GTCTGAACCAGGCAATGGGTTAATTTCTGTCAAGTTAGTCTGCAGCATCATCTTTTTGTCCACTAAATCGGCATAGCGCATGGATGGTGATGCTTGTAGAGGCGCAGGTTATCCACAAAATCTGGGGGTAATCGTGTGGGAAAGGGTGAGATAACTTCTATTTATTTAATTAAAATCATTATCTTATATTTAATCGGGGCGATGGTTGGCTTTTGCTGCGACGATGCGCACACGCATGGCTCAGTCAGATGCGCCGGGGTGACTGACTCAGCCTGTGGATAACCTTATGGATAAGTCTGTGGGTAAGATGTGGATATGCTGCGTGATCAGCAGCCTAAGACCCGCGGGTCATCCTGTACATCAGGAGTGCGAGACCAGAAAGTCGTTGTGCTGAAATTTATCCTTGAGGAAATTGCCATTGGCAATCAGGGACTGGGCGTCGGCATTGGAGACATTGACCACGATTTCCGCCATTTTGTTTTCCATGAGTTTGAGTTGCTCGGTCAGGACCTGCTTGGCGGTCTTGCCGTCGCTACCGGGGATGGGATAGGTCGCGCGAAAGACCGCTGGCAGTGCCATATAGCTCGCCAGCGTCTCCGGTAGATAGCGCAGTGCAGTCTCACGGACCGTATAGGCGTCGTCATCGGCGCCGGCGGCTTTCAGCCTCGGCAGGATGGCGCGGATGGAGGCGATGGTGTGCTCAAGGCTCGCCAGCATGGCAGGCTCCAGATGGGGTTTGGCCACTTGCAGCAGCTCATCCAGTCGCTGTTCGGTCTCCACCAGTGACAGACTGTCCGAAATGGGTCCTGTGAGCAGGATGCTGGGGGAGAAGAGCTGGGCAACGGTCCAGCCACAGCCATAGAGGCCCAATGTCAGCCAGAGCCAGCCGCTGTGAATAAACCCGGCAAACAGCAAGGCCGGCCCCACAAGGGCGGTCGCAAGCCCGGCGATATTGGCATTGCTGTAGAGGAACAGCAATGCACGCAGTCTGAAGGAGCGTGGCTCTTCACTCATCACTGATACCCTCGGATTTCCTTAAAGACCACAGGCAGCGGTGCCTGACGGCCATCAAACAGCTTGCCGCCCGTCAGCGTTGCAATCTTGCCCAGCTCACTGTCACTGGCTTCACCAAAGATGATCGGGAAGATGCGTGCGGGTGCGGCGCCAGCGATGGCTGATGGCGTGGTGACGCCTGCGATTTGCTCAAGCTGCGCTGTAAATCCTTGTGCATCCGGTGCGATATTGTTTTCACCATCCGTCAGCAGCACGATCGAGATCAGTCGCTCGGGATGTGCGGCATGTTCGGTGCGCGCCATGATCTCAGCCTGCGCCAAGGCACCATAGATCGCGGTGCCACCATCAGCAACCAGATGATTGGCGTATTGATTGATCTGGTTGCGTCCCTGCTCCAGATTCTGATCGAAGTTCACTTCGACAGGCGTCTGGATATGATCGGAGAAGGCCATGAGCTGGACGTGTTCGCGTTTCTGGAAGCTGGCGTAGCGGGCTGTGGCGGTCGTGGCATCGGCACCAGTCAGCACACGTAGGGCATTCTGGACGGCTGCCAGACGATCACCCTGCATCGAGCCACTGACATCGAGGACAAAGATCGAGGTCGCTGGACGGCGCAGCTCGCCCTGATAAGCACTCAAGACTTTATCGATCACATCCAGCCGATTGGGGAAGGTGAGATCGACGACGGACTGCTTGGGTAGTGCAGCGGTCGGTGCGACATCGGACAGGACCGGACGCAGATTCATGGCTTGCGTGGCCTGCTGCTGTAGATCCGGGGATTTCCATGCCGCGATGAGTCGGTCATAGTCGCTGCGCTTGGCGGCATTGAGCAGCATCAGCGGATAGTTGGCGGTGATCACGCCGTCGGTGGGGTAGATCAGTGTGAGCTTATCCGGCCCTGTCAGACGATCATTGGCGCGCAGCAGGACGGCCTCGTAGTTGATCATGGCGTCGAGCTTCTGCCCGCTGGTGACAAAGGCGTCAGCGAGCCAGCCGGAGCTGCCTGCAGTGAGCTGCTGGCCTTTTAAGAAGCGGGTCAGGAGTGCGCTATTCACTTCCGAACTTGCGAGATCCTCGGTCTTGCCAGCACCCGCCGCTGCGACAGCAAACAGGGCACTCATGCCGCTGTTGGAGGAGGTCGGATTGGTCATGGCGTAGGTGAGTTTGCCCTGATTTGCGGCTTCGGCAATGTCTGCCCAGGTCGGATTGTGCTGGTCCCAGCCGAGCGCGTGTAGCTTGGCAGCACGGATACCGATGGCGATGCGCGAATAGAACAGTTTGTCACTGGCAATGATCTTGGGCTTGAGCGCCAGCGCCGGATAGGCACCATTGGGCGGCAGGATGGCGTCGAACTGCTCGCCAGCATTGACACGATCCACGATATCCAGCGTGCCGGCGTAGGTGAATTTGATCTCGACACCAGCGGCTTTGGCTTTGTCGGTCATGGTCTGACCAAAGTCTTTTAGCTCAGAGCCCGCCAGAATCTTGAACTGGGCTGTCGTGCCGATGCCATTGTTCGCATTGCTATCGGCATCGTGATGGGCGGGTTTACTGCAGCCAGCGAGCAGGCTCGTTGCGATGACGGCGACCGCCAGCCATGGTCTGGACCATCGGGTCGTGTTGATCATAGTTTCACCTGTGTCAGATCCGTGGTCTGGGCCTCGGCGACCGCCTGCAGGCGTACCCGATCCAGATAGCTTTGGGATTTTGTGACGCCATCCTGCAGGACATTGACGGTCTGGGCCATGCTATCCAGTGCCTTGGATTTAAAGGTATCGATGGCATCCAGCGACTGGTAGATATGAGTAAACGCCGACTGCAGTTTTTCCAGCGGTATCGTACTGCTGGCGGCCTGCTGATGAATGGCTGCGGTGTCCTGTGCCAGCATGCGCGCGGTGCCTTCGATGATGGTGCCGGTGGTCTCGTTTAAGGCCTGAATCTGGCTGAGGACCAGCTTGGCGTTGGCCATCGCCTGTGCCACGATGACGGCGGTGCGCAGGGCACTCACGGTCGTGGTGGTGGCACGATCCACGCCTTTGATCAGCTCCAGATTGTTTTTGCGGATGATGTCGAAGGCGAGATAAGACTGGATATTGACGCTCTGCTGGGTCAAGAGATCAATCACTTTCTGACGGGTGTAGAAGACCATCTCGTCATGAATCAGCTTGGCTTTGTCAGGGTCGGTAAATTCCAGCACTTTGGCCCGCTCGCTCAAGGCGGCATCGAGTTTTTGGCCGATAAGGATGTATTTTTCCAGTTGCTTCATCAGGTTCCAGAGGTTGGTCTTTTCGACTTCAAGTGCGCTGTTGTCGCGGCGCAGTTCATCCTGACCGCGCTTTAAGCCCAGAATGATGGCATTGATATGGGCCTGTGAGGATTCGTAGCGGGCAAAGTATCCAGCCAGTCTATTGCCAAAAGGAATAAAGCCCAGAATCTTGCGTACCGACAGCAAGTCGCCCTGACGGGAGGGGTCCAGATCTTCGACGGTGCGGCGTAGCTCGATCAAGGATGAGCCGACATCGGAGGCGGGATCAACGACGCCTTTTTTTAAGCTCCCGACCGGACGCTCCAGCATGCGGTTGGAGACGGCGGCGGCTTTCTGGATGTCACCCACCCCCATGTTGTGGATGCGGTTGACGGCATCCTTGAAGATCGGGTCTTGGACGTCGTTTTGTACCACGAGATTGACAAAGTCAGTGACGATCCCGTCCAGCGGTGCTTTTTCGGCATCACTCAAGGTCACTTTGCCTTGTGCTTTCTCCACAGTGACGGCAGCGACGGCCTCAGGGGGTGTCAGTGCGAAGTCTTCAGTCGGGTTGGACATGTCATTTTCTCCTTGAGGCATGGGCCTATGATGGCGGCCATCAGCTTACGGTGTTGATTTTACTTGGGTCTTTAGCTTGCGGTATTGGCGGTGTTAAAGCTGGCTTCGATGCGTTTGATCATGGCTTCCAGCCACTCATAGCTGGGCGGGTCGACCACATTGACCAGTATGTCGGGCACTTTGATGCCTTTTTGCTGCCAGATCTCAGGGCCTTTACTGTTGCCTGCAGTCCGGAAGCCGTAGTCATGGGCCAAAGACTGCAGTGTAGGATCTGTCTCAAGTAACTGCCCGAGACGGACACCCGCCGGGGTATAGGGCACAAAGATATGCTTGGAATAGATCGTCGGCTCGGGATAGAGGATCACCATGTCGCTTTTCTGCAGATCGGGATGCTTGAGCCATGCGGCGATCATCTGTGATTCATAGGCCATGAGCAGGGGTGCCTTGCCCATGCCCAAGGCCAGATAGTCTTCAAAGGGACCCGACGAGGATTGCTCCTGAAAACCCTGCCGCAGAAAGAGCGGCGCGACTTCAGGGATCACACGATCTACATCCTGACTGCTCTGGACGATCTGTTCGCCATTGGCTTCGTAGCTGGCCAAGGCAAGAAACATCGCCGCGCTGTTGGAGGTGCGTACATCGGTTGAGTTGATCAGCACGGCCTTGCTGGTGGCGAAGGCAGCGCTGTCTTTGAGATCGCGCCAGCGTGCGCCGCTATTGATGAGTTTGAGTAGCTTGGGAAAATCAACGATGTAGTAGAACTGGTCTTTTTTGGTCGCGATACCATTGGCGACCAGAATCTCGGCAATCGGTCGCCAGCTGGCGACCACCATGGGCGTATAGAACGGGGTAAAGACCGTGCTGGCCTTGACGCGGCGTTGCAATTCTTTGGCGGCAGGCGCACCTGAGGGGAAACCGAAATCGTAGCCCTGATCATTGCCACGGTTGGCGATGGCGCGTGAGCCGGTTTTCTCGACGTTAACGATGAGTCCCTGGGCCTTGAGTGCGGCCTGTACACGCGGGTCGGCAAAGAAGTCTTCTTTTTCTGAGCCGATCAGCCCTTTCACCATAATCTGCTGGTGCGCATCGCTTTGCGCGGTGATTTGTCCGCTATGCTGGACTTCCGAGTGAGAGTACCAGATCCCGCCACCCACGCTGCCGAGCAAGACGACAGCAAGTACACCTGCAACCAGCTTTCTGCTTTCCAAAATCAGCCTCCTGCGGCAATCCTTCTGAAGGATGGTTTCCTAAAAACAGGCATGGAGTCAATGTGGAGAAAAAGTGATTTGTTTCCAGTTATATCTGCAATGATTCTTATCCTGTTGGATATACTGTAATTGACAGACGTGAACAATCGGTGACTGTATCGTGTAACAGATCGGCAAGGGTTGTGGGATATGGCCTGCGCAGATTTCTCATGCCCCGATTTATCCACAAAATCTGGGGGTAACTGTGTGGGAGAGCTGGGGATGGGTAGGATTATATCCTTTAATATCAGGTGTTTGAGTTAATGTGCGGTTTCGTGTGTCAGATGTGTAATTGAATGATTCTTTTGCACTTTTTTTGATCATGATGCGACTTATCCCCAAAAATTGTGGGCAAGCCTGTGGGTTGGTTGCGGATAGTTACGATTTTATGTAATTAAATCATTGGCTTTTTATGTCTGTGGTTGAATTCGCGCCAGCAGTCGGATTAGAGTAAATAAAGGCAGTGCAACAGGGCATGGCATGTGGTCTGGCGATTGCGCTTGTCGCCGGGTTGATTGGATTGGATCGAATTGAGGGGCAGACGTGGGGCAAATATCCACATTTCAGGTTGCAGGGCTCTATCATTATCCCCTGAAATCCGCACGGGGACAGTCGCTGTCCAAGGTGGATCTGCATCCCTTTGGCATGGGGCTGGATCGGCGCTGGGTGTTGATCGATGATGACGGGCGCTTCTTGAGTCAGCGTACCTGCCCCAAGCTTGGCACCATTGATGCGTATGCCAATGGCAAGATGCTGACCCTGACCTGTGGGCTTGAAGCTCTGGTGGTTGATGCTGATACGACACAACGGGTCAACGTACAGGTCTGGGGCGACTGGATTAGCGATTGCTTTGGCGTCCCTGAGATGGTCAATCAGTGGCTATCTGCCTATCTGGGGCAATCGGTGCGGCTGGTCTACTGTCCGGATCATGCGCTGCGGGCAGTGGATGAGGATTATGCGGGCGCTGGCTATCGGACGGCTTTCTCGGACGGTTTTCCGATCCTCGTGATTAGCCAGTCTTCGCTGGATGAGTTGTCTCGGCGGTGGGGGCAGACGATTGATGTGCGTCGCTTCCGTCCGAATCTGGTGATCGGAGGAGATTGTGCGCCGTTTGCCGAGGATGACTGGCAGAGTATCCGCATAGGCGATGTACAGTTGGATCTGGTCAAGCCGTGTTCGCGTTGTGTGATTCCGGGGCTGGACCCGGATGAGCTGACGCAGACGGAGGGTTTCCTGCGTTTCTTGGCAGGTGAACGACGTGGTGATGATGGCAAGACCTATCTGGGTCAGAATGCCGTATGGCGCCGTTTGGCCACATCGGATGTCAGTGAGCATGATATCGTGGATGGGCAAAGCACGGAAAATCAGGTAGACCGTCTTGTTGAAAGCCGTCTTGCTGAAAACCATCTTGCTGAAAAGAGTGGATTACTGCACACTAAAAAAGAAGCCTCCACATTTGCGCAGTCGGCGCATGGACAGGGCGTACTGGATTTGCCCTCCATTCGCGTCGGGCAGGCCGCCCATGTGATTTGGCGTTAAGTGCCAAATCGGATGACGGCATCACGACGGGCTTTGGAGAGAGATGATGTCACACGCAGGTTTTTGGGTCATGCTGGCGGTTGGGGTGTTTATGCTCGGCAGCTTTCTGTCAGCACGGACCAGCCCTTATGAGCGTGCGCTCGGTGCTTTGCGTGATCGCGCCAAGAAGCTGGGCTTTATCCCGCGTCTGATTGCGGCTCCTGAGTGGATTGAGCATAAAAAGCCCTCCGGTAAGCCCGGTGGCATGGTGGCGTACTACAGCGTCGTGACCGGTGGTAGTCGTCCCTTGCTACAGGCACGCTGGGTGCAGGGGCAGTGGCTCGTCGTACGTGGTGAAGGCCGTGGGCTGGATATCGCGCTCATGCAGCCGCTTAAAGGGGTATTGGCACTGGATATCCAGTCCAATGGCGCAGGATTTTATTGGGATGAGGATGCTGATCTCTCGGGCGATACGCTTGAATCCATGAAATCCGTCCTCATGTCGTATGCGGCAGCGCGATAATCGCAAGGGTTCTGACTCCCGATCCGGTCCGGATCAAGGTCAGCAGAGATATTGAGTGGTTTAAAGACCGCATTTTTAAATTTAGCGTATTGCTTAGCTTGGGATTGGAATCTCCATAATGGTAACTCGGCCACGTTCGACCACGACCAACACGATCAAGGCGGGACAACGTACACGCACCAAAGCCGCGTCGACCGCTGCGGCAAGCAAGGTCGCTGCATCTGCAGATGACGAACTGACCACGGACAAACCCGCCAAAGGCGGACGGATTCGTGCCCTTGTGATCGTCGAGTCGCCGGCCAAAGCCAAAACCATCAATAAATATCTGGGCAGTGACTATATCGTCAAATCCAGTATCGGCCATGTGCGCGATCTGCCCGTCAGCGGTGGTGGGGCGACTGCCAAAGCGCCCGCGGCGAAAGCCGACAGCAAGGCCAAAGCAGCCCTGTCCGATGAAGAAAAGGCTTTAGAAAAAGAAAGCAAATCACGAGCAGCCCTGATCAAGCGCATGGGTGTAGACCCCGAGCATGACTGGGATGCGCACTATGAAGTGCTGCCCGGCAAAGAGCAGGTGGTCAACGAACTCAAGAAACTCGCATCGCAGGTCGATGAAGTCTATCTCGCAACCGACTTGGACCGCGAAGGAGAGGCCATCGCCTGGCACTTACAGCAGGTGATCGGCGGCAGTCCTGATAAATACAAACGCGTGGTCTTTAACGAGATTACCCAAAACGCCATTCAGGCGGCCTTCAAAGAGCCCGGACGACTCGATCTGGATAAGGTCAACGCCCAGCAGGCGCGTCGCTTCCTTGATCGTGTGGTCGGCTATATGGTGTCGCCGCTCTTATGGGAGAAGATCGCTCGTGGACTGTCGGCGGGTCGCGTCCAGTCGGTGGCGGTTAAGCTCGTGGTCGAGCGCGAACGTGAGATCCGTGCCTTTATCCCCGAAGAATACTGGGAAGTCTTTGCCGATACGCTGCATCTGGGCAGCAATAAAGCCAAGACGCCGATCCGTCTCGAAGCGGTCAAGCAGGCTGGTAAGACCTTAAAGCTGAAAAACGAAGCCGAAACCAATGCGGTGGTCGCCAAGCTTAAGCCTGCCACCTATACCGTCACGGCCCGTGAAGACAAGCCGACCAAGGTCAATCCGTCGGCACCCTTCATCACCTCGACCCTGCAGCAGGCCGCGAGTACGCGACTGGGCTTTTCGGTCAAGAAAACCATGATCCTCGCCCAGCGGCTGTATGAAGCCGGTCATATCACCTATATGCGTACCGACTCGACCTTCATCAGTGCAGACGCCTTAGGCATGGTGCGTGGGCATATCGAGCAGGTCTTTGGCAGCAAATACGTCCCAGCCAAGCCCAATTACTACGGCAATAAAGCCGGTGCGCAGGAGGCTCACGAAGCGATTCGTCCATCCAATATTGCGCTGTCGGGTGATCAGCTGACGTCGATGGAGCGCGATGCGCAGCGGCTGTATGAGCTGATCTGGCGTCAGTTCACCGCAAGCCAGATGCCACCCGCAGAATATCTGTCGTCCAACATCACGGTCGCCGCAGCCGATATCGAGCTGAAAGCGCGGGGTCGTACGCTGGTGTTTGATGGCTTTACCCGCGTCATGGCACCCTCCAAGCAGGACGACGATGTGCTGCTGCCGACTGTCAAAGCCGGTGATGTGCTCGCGCTGGTCGATATCGACCCCAGTCAGCATTTCACCAAGCCGCCAGCCCGCTATACCGAAGCAAGTCTTGTCAAAGAGCTCGAGAAGCGCGGTATCGGTCGTCCATCGACCTATGCGGCGATCATCTCGACCATTCAGGAGCGTGGCTATGTCAAACTCGACAGTCGCCGCCTCTATGCCGAGAAGATGGGCGACATCGTCACAGATCGTCTGAATGAAAACTTCAACAACCTGATGGATTATGCCTTTACGGCGGAGCTCGAAGGCCAGCTCGACCAGGTCGCTGATGGCTCCCGTAACTGGAAAAATGTCCTCAATGAATTCTATGGTGACTTTAAGCAGAAACTGATCCGTGCTCAGTCCTCCGATCCCGAGCAGGGCATGCGCCGTAATCTGCCGGTCGCGGTGGATGAGGTGAGCTGTCCGACCTGTAGTCGGCCGATGCAGATCCGTACCGGTTCGACCGGCGTGTTCCTCGGCTGCTCCGGCTACAATCTGCCGCCCAAAGAGCGCTGCAAAGGCACCATCAACCTGACTCCGGTCGAATCACTGGCGGCGCTGACTGAGCCTGCACCCAGCGATGATCTGAATGAAGAAGGCAGTGTGGCCGAGACCGCGGATCTGATGGCCAAGAAGCGTTGTCCGATCTGTGATACCGCGATGGACAGCTATATCGTCGATGGTCATCGCAAACTGCATGTCTGCGGTAATAACCCAGACTGCCCGGGCCATGTGGTCGAAGAGGGCAGCTTTAAGATCAAGGGCTATGATGGTCCGACCATCCCGTGCGAGAAGTGTGGCGGCGAGATGCAGCTCAAGACCGGACGTTTCGGTCCTTACTTTGCCTGCTCGTCCTGTACCAATACGCGCAAGGTGCTGAAGAACGGTCAGCCTGCGCCGCCGCGTGCCGATGCGATCCCGATGCCGGAGCTGCGCTCGACCAAGCATGATGATTATTTCGTGCTGCGTGATGGCGCTGCGGGGATGTTCCTTGCGGCCAGTAAGTTTCCCAAGATCCGCGAGACGCGTGCGCCGACCATCGCTGAGCTGCGTAGCGTGGCAGAGCAACTGGACCCCAAGCATCAGTATCTGCTGCAGGCACCGGATACCGACCCCGAAGGCAACCCGGCCATCCTCAAGTACAGCCGCAAGACCGCAAGCCAGTACATCGCCTCCGAGCAGGATGGCAAGCCGACCAAGTGGACGCTGGTGTATGAGAACGGCAAGTGGACCGAAGGCTAAGCATCTCTGACTAAGTCACCTGAAAGAGTGGTTACGTGAAACGTAGCCGCTCTTTTTTATATCATCGTGTTTTATATCTGTCGAAACCGACATGTCAGACTTGATTTTTCATGTTTCTGACACATATCTAAGCTAACTGCTTTTACATCACCTGCGGGTTTTCCTGCCTGCTGATTTTTATTGAAGGATTTGATCATGTCTCGTGTTGCCCGCTATCACGCCGATCGTACCAATCAAAAGCTGTACTTTGCACGGCTGGCCATCATGCAGGCCGAGAAGGCGGAGAATGTGCAGGTGGGGCAGGCGGGACGCGAATCTGCGGTATTTCATCTGCATGGTGCGGTACTGGCCTTTCTGCAGGAGCTGGTGCGTTACTATAAACTTTCCGATCTGCATCCGACCATGAGCAGCATCCGAGAGAAAATGGCTGCGCGCGGGCAGGTATCGCCTGAGATCGCCATTCTGGAGCATTCTGTGCGCGAAGGCTTTATCGGTGAGCTAAACCATGCTTATGCGACCAGTCTCTATGCCCCTGAGCCACCAGAGCCCACCTATGACGACGACAGTTCGTCCAATCTGATCATCAAAGTGACCCATAGTCCGCTTTCGTGGCTGCCAGATACGCAAATTTTGCGCGAGTGGCATCGTGATTTGCTGACACTGATTGAAGGTTTCCGTAACGAAATGGTCGAATTTTAAAATTATGGTCTTTTATTGACAAAAATTTGCTTTTTTTTTGTCTGGAGTCGTTTTTACCTCTTGAATTATTCAGCGTTTCGGGGCATTGTTGCGTTACATGTTATCCAGCCTGATTTTTAGTGTTCAAGTAACGCTCCAGCTGGATGTGGCACAGCGAAATCTGGTGTGTAGACCCTGCTACAGACCCCGAGGTGTAAAATGACTGCAATCCGTAAAGCTCCTGAAATGTTCATGCCTTCTGAAACGGTGTTGGAACTCGTTCAATTGCAGACGGGCGTCATTGCGCTGCGTTCTGCTGATTTTACCGATGCGTTTGACGCTGAGTCGGACGCAAGCGAAGCGGTGCTTGCCCCAGTGGATGCGGCAAGTGAGCCGCTGGTCACGATCAAATTCTCTGAGGAAATCCAGCAGGCGCTGGGTGATACTCTGCAAAGCATTGGCCAGCAGATGATTCAAGCCGCCCTGTCATCCCTGATGGAGCAGCAGTCTGCCAAGTGGCACGCACAAGTGATGGATGAGCGTCCGGTCCGTTACAGCTAATACTTTTGACGATGTTGTTGGTGTTGTTGAAGTCCTGCTACGCATCCTGACCGCGTCTTGGTCGATCAAACGGTATCCTTAGGGTACCGTTTTTTTATGGGTGACGTTTGCGATGCATCTCGGCGTGCAGGTAAGTGTCAGTGACCCTTGGATGTTTCTGGTAACGCCGCATCCTTGGACAGCCCCATCCGATCAAAAATATGATCGGCCATGGCATCGGCCAGCGTCTGTTTGGCCATAAAGACTTTGCCGATGTGTTCATCTTCAAGCAACTGAGCTTCGGCACGGCTGTCGGTACATAGCACGGTCTCGACCTTGGGATTCAAGGTCTTGGCGATTTCGACCATGCGACGGACATCAAACACATCGGGAGTTGCGATCACCAGCATGCTGGCTTTCATGATATGGGCCTGAATCAGTACCGCAGGGTCACAGGCATCGCCCGACACGGCCGGGATGGACTGCGCGCGCAAGGATTCGATGATGTCGCGATTTTCATCCACGATCACGTATTTGACGCCTTGCTCGCGGAACATCTCGGCGATGCGTCGCCCCACGCCGCCATGGCCGACCAGCACCACTTGCCCGGTCAGGTAGGTGTTGTCCACACTCATGGGCAGCATGGCCAAGGGATCGCCGCTACGCTCCAGCATGCTTGCCAGATGCGAACGCTGGCGTATCCAGCGCAGGGCAGGCTCGATGGCGGCAAACAGCGCCGTATTGAGGCTGATCGAG
>JASLEL010000392.1 GCA_030151145.1 Aquirhabdus sp.
GGACGCTACATCATCTATACCGCCAACTATGCGCGGATGGGACAGTTGCTGGCTTACTTGAGCGAGAATTGCTGTCAGGGTGAGTCCTGTCTGCCCGAGTTACCGGTCTTTGCCGACAGCGAGACAGCCTGCGGCTGCTAAGCTCCGTTGTATTTCTTTGATCATCGTTTTATGGATTCAGGTTCTGCCGTTTGTTGTCCTGCCGATGTCGCAAGCATGGATGATTGTTACACCCATGCTTGCGTGGCTGGAGTCTGTTTCATTTAAAGCTGTAGTGCTGTTGGTTTTTTGGTTGATCAGGCTTTTTGTCGGAAACCGACGCGAGGTCTCGGGTCAGCTCCAGAAAGCGCTGCACCACGCGTGAGCGATCATGACGTCTGCTGGCGATCGCCAGTCGTGCAATCGGTGCATCACCGCTGATAGCACGATAGATGACCCCTTCCACATGCACCTGTGTCATCGAGCGTGGCACGATCGATATCCCCAATCCCGCTGCCACCAGTGTAATGATCGACGCAATCTGCGGTACCTCTTGTCTGAGCATTGGCTCAAACCCGGCCCGCCGACAGGCGTGGATCACTTCGTCATACAGGCTGTATCCAACGACACGCGGAAACATGATAAACGGCTGATCATGCAACTGAGAGAGGCCGAGGTCAGGATATCTGCTGAGCGCATGATCCTGCGGCAAGGCAATGAACATGGGCTCTTCATCCAGCAGGTGAATGTCCATGCCCTCCAGCTCCTGCGTGCTGGGCCTGAGGAAGGCGACATCCAGAATCTCCCGGCGTAACTGATCATAGAGGCCAGCGGTATTGGCTTCGGCAAGTGATAGATTGACCTCGGGGTAGGCTTGCGTATAGCTGCGAATGGCCGACGGCACGCGAGGGTTAAAGATCGCCGACGCCGAAAATCCCACGCGTAATTGTCCGGTAATGCCGCGTGCAGCTCGCTCTGCCGCATGTTTACATCGCTCGACCTGTACCAGTACCTGCCGTGCTTCGCTCAGAAAAGCTTCTCCGACCTCCGTCAGCTCAACCCCATGCGATCGCCGGTAAAACAGCGGTGCACCCAGCTCATGCTCCAGATCCTTGATCTGCTGGCTGAGCGGAGGCTGGGCAATGCCGAGTTTTTCGGCGGCCCGGGTGACGTTTTCGGCTTCGGCGACCGCCAGAAAATAGCGGATATGACGAATGTCCATGGGCATACTCAAAAAGTATGAAAACTGCATTCAGTATATATTAGACGAATGATGTTGTGCGATCTATGATCACCTGACTGATAAGTTATCCAAAAGGTCAGGTTTGTCATGAGTCCTCCCGATGGTGTGTTCTCTGTCGTTGCTGTTTCTGTCGTACCGCTTCCGAGTCGTGGTGCTCCGCTACATCGTATACAGGCAACAGCCGGTAATACAGGTGTGGTGCGAGGGTCTGTGACCTATCGTCGTATCAATCTGGCGCTGTTTGCGGCGGGGTTCTGTACTTTTGCGCTCTTGTACTGTGTGCAGGGGATCTTGCCGTTGCTGGCAGATCACTTTCATGTCGGCGCGGGCGAAAGTGCACTGGTGCTGTCTGCCAGTACGGGCTGTATGGCGTTCTCGATAGCGATCATGAGCGTGATGTCCGAACGCTTTGGGCGCAAGAGTCTGATGTTTTGGTCGATGCTGTTTGCCGCACTCTGTAATCTCGGCGCTGCACTGGCCCCAAGCTGGTCTATCCTGCTCGTCATGCGGGCGCTGGAGGGCTTTGCACTGGGCGGCGTACCGGCGGTTGCCATGGCCTATCTGGCCGAAGAGATCCATGCCAGTGACCTCGGTTTTGCTATGGGGCTGTATGTGGGTGGCAATGCCATCGGTGGCATGAGTGCGCGCATCTTGGTCGGCATACTGGCTGAGCAGTATTCATGGCATCTGGCACTGGTGGCGTTGAGTGTGGTCTGTCTGCTACTCGCCGTGGCTTTTCAGTGGCTCTTACCCGCGTCCAGACATTTTAAGCCGCAGCATGGCATGGGCATCGTGCAGCATGGTCGGGTGTTTCTGATGCATTTACGTGCGCCTGCATTGCTCAGGCTGTTTCTGGTTGGCTTTCTGATCATGGGTGTATTTGTCTCGGCGTATAACCTGATCGGCTTTCGTCTGATCGCTGCGCCATATCATTTGTCAGCGACACAGACTGGATTTATCTTTCTGTCTTATATCTTTGGTGCACTGGCGTCACCTTGGGCGGGGAGCCTTGGGGATCGTTATGGCCGCTATCCGGTATTGATCGCGGGTCTGGGCCTTGCGGCCTTAGGTATAGGTCTGACCAGTATGCAGCCGCTTGGGCTGGTGGTATTGGGTGTTGTATTCCTGACGGTTGGTTTCTTTATGGCGCATGCCACTGCCAGTGGCTGGGTCGGGCAACTGGCACAGGGTTTCAAGGGTCATGCGTCGGCGCTGTATTTGTTGGCCTATTATTTGGGATCAAGTGTCCTGAGCGTGATTGGCGGTGGGTGCTGGGACATCGGTGGCTGGATGGCCGTTGCAGGATTTGCGCTATTGCTGCTGTTGATCGCGGGTCTTGCTGTACGGCAGATACGGGGGCTTGTTCATGGGTGAGACGCAGTATGCTTTTCGTCATTCAGATACAAAAAATGCTTATCTGTAATTCTGATAAGTTATTGACAATGGTGGGGCATAAGCATAGGTTTGAGGCGTGGTTGCGTTTTAAACAGTCTTAATTCTGATAACAGCTTTACAAGGAATCGAAGTATGAAAAAGTTACTGGTAGTTTCTTCTGCTCTGGCTTTGGCTCTGGCTTCGGGTGCTGCAAGCGCATGCCCGAAAGGCAAGCATATGGAAGGTGGCACAGGCCCGCATCATAAGGGTGGCAAATGTGTTGCAATGGCTAAAGCTGCACCAGCCGCAGCACCAGCCGCTGCCGCGTCGATGCCTGCTGCTAAAAGCTAAGTTCGATCCCGAGCAAAAAAAGCCCGCAGAAATGCGGGTTTTTTTATAGCTGAAAAGAGTCGAGTGCAGCGCCTCAGTGCGCGGTGATGAACTCGCCATGCACCAGATTCATGCTGCGAATCTCGGTCACACGGATATCGACAAACTGACCGATCAGTGCATCGTCGCCTTTGAACTGCACCAGACGGGTATTGTCGGCGCTGCCCAGCAGGAATGTAGGCTCGTGGCTTGAGTGCTTCTCGACCAGTACGCGGATAGTCTGGCCCAGCATGGCGTCGGTCTTGGCGATGCTGGATTTTTTGATCACGGCCTGTACGCGGGACAGGCGCTCTTTTTTGACGATCTCGGGTGTCGGGTCTGGCAGCTCGGAGGCTGGAGTGCCCGGACGCTTGGAGTAGATGAAGCTATAAGAGTGGTCGAAGTCGAGGTCTTTGATGAACTGCAGTGTGTCTTCAAATTCAGCATCACCTTCGGCAGGGAAGCCGATAATAAAGTCACTCGACAGGTGCAGATCCGGGCGGATGGCGCGCAGACGTGCAATCTTGTCGATATAGACATCGATGGTGTGGTTACGCTTCATCGCAGCCAGTACCGGATTGGAGCCGCTCTGTACCGGCAGATGCAGATGCGAGACCAACTGGGGCAGCGTGGCATAGGCGTTGATCAGCTCGTCAGAGAACTCCAGCG
>JASLEL010000297.1 GCA_030151145.1 Aquirhabdus sp.
CACCGCCGGAAACGGCCAGCTCAGCACAAGCAACAGGGCAAGCAGCCAGTCGACCAAGCCGATGCCGAGCAGCATGCCCCGCACCGGCCCCGGCCCCGCGACTCGCCCGGCGCCGAATGACACCATGCCGCGCCAGAACAGCCATATCGCCACGAACAGCGCCAGCGTGGCCGCGCCGGCGGCTGGATCGACGATCACCAGCAGCCCGACGATGATCGAACCGAGGCCGTAGAGGATCTCGTTCCAGCGCTTCTCGCTGCCATGGCTGCGGAAGCCCATCGCCACGCCGGCGATGCCGGTGAACAGCAATATCCAGCCGATCATAATGCGGCAATCCTGCGAGCAACCCCGCCAGAGCCCCAGCAAAAATCGTATCGCTGGGCTGATCAGCCACCACCTCGCCATAGCGGGCATAGCTCTCCAGATGACGGTTACAACTGATCACCCGCTGGCTGACACTGGCAGGCAGCGCCTGAATGACCCAATGAATCAGTGGCTGTCCATGTAGCAGCATGAGTCCCTTGTCCTGACCACCCATACGGCGACCTTCACCGCCAGCCAGAATCAGTGCTGAGAAAATCGGTGCGATGGGATGCGGGGTGTTTGTCATAATTTTCACATTTGCATCAGACAGTGTGGCCATATTTGGCTTAAAATCCCTGTTTTATTGCCCGTCGCATGGTTTGCGACAGGTATGGTATTTCATCTTAGCCCAATGACGCTGACCGTCAAGCAACGGGCGTTGTCTTTTTTTTGTCTTCTGCTCCCGTGTGAGCGTTTAAGGATCTTCATGCTGCTGGCACTCGAAACCGCAACCGATCAATGTTCTGTCGTGCTCTATGATGCGAGCGGTGTGCGGGCGTCCCGTCTGGATACGCGTGCCCGCGAGCAGACGCGTCTGATCCTGCCGATGATTGAAGCGGTATTGGCGGAGACGGGATCACAGTTTACCGACCTGTCCGGCATCGCCTTTAGCCGTGGGCCGGGGTCGTTTAGCGGGGTGCGTATCAATGCGGCGGTTGCACAAGCATTGGCGTGGATTCATGACTTGCCGGTGATTCCGGTATCGACACTGCAGGCTTTGGCCCAGCACAGCTATGCTGCGCATGGATTCACGCAGCTGCTGGCCGTCATTGATGCACGGATGAACGAAGTTTATGTCGCCGCGTATGCGCTAGAAAACGGCATCATGCAGCCGCAGTCAGCGGAGCAACTGGCAGGATATGACGCTGTGCATGAGACGGCAGATTTACAGGCGTTGGTCGGCAGTGGTGGGCCTCTGGTGAGCATAGCGGCGTATGCGGATCTGCCACGTTATCCTGCGGATGGTGCGACGGCAGAGGATATCGCACATCTGGCATGGCCGATGCTGCAAGCGGGCCAGACGGTCACCCCGGATCAGGCATTGCCGGTGTATCTGCGCGATGATGCATGGAAAAAACTGGACCAGCAGGGCAAGCGTGACTGATGCCATCAGATTTTTTAAGGTTATGAACGAGTAAATGTCATGGATGTGGTACTGCTGTTAAAAGCCGTCGTCATGGGGCTGGTCGAGGGTGTGACGGAGTTTCTGCCGGTGTCGAGCACTGGGCATCTGATCCTTGCGGGCGACCTCCTGAATTTCTGGACTGAAGACAAGCGCGATGCTTTTGAGGTCTCGATCCAGATGGGGGCGATACTGGCGGTGATGTGGCAATACTGGGGACGTCTCTGGGGCGCGCTGCGTGGCGTATTGGCGGGTGACCGGACGTCGATTCAGTTTGCGGTCAATCTGATTGCGGCATCGATCCCGGCGGCGGTGATCGGTCTCGTCTTTGGCGCGGTACTCAAGCATTATTTGTTTAATGCCTATACGGTCGCGCTTGCGCTCATCGTGGGAGGATTGATCATCCTCTGGGCCGAACGGCGTCAGCATACGACGACGGTGACGGATGTCGATCAGTTGACGTTGCCCAAAGCCATGGTGATTGGTCTGGTGCAGTGTCTGGCTTTTATTCCGGGTACGTCGCGCTCGGGTGCGACCATTATCGGCAGTCTGTTCTTGGGGCTGTCGCGGACCACGGCGACGGAGTTTTCGTTTTTCCTCGGCATACCGGTGTTGCTGGGTGCGGGGACGCTGGATCTGGTCAAGCATCGGCAGGTCTTCATCGCTTCTGATTGGCTGGTGGTGCTGGTCGGGGCGGTGGTGTCGTTTATCGCGGCACTGGTGGTGATTCGCGCCTTGATTCGCTATGTGTCGCAGCATGACTTTACGGTCTTTGCGTGGTATCGCATTGGCTTTGGTGCATTGATCTTGCTGACAGCCGCGCTGAACTGGGTGAGCTGGTCGGCGTGATATTGAAAATGACAGTGTTGAATGACAGTGTTGCATGAGATGACTGACTGATGCGACTGATCCATACGCCAGAACAAGACGCGTCAGCTGCACAGGTGCAGGCATGGCTGGCAGCACATGCGCCTTCGATCATGATCGCGCTTGAGGTGCAGGCTGAGACGCCTTCGGCACGCCAGCTTAGGCTGCAGCCTGAGCCGTGTCTAATCTATGATGTCGAGGGTTTGTGGCTGGCAGCAGACGGCATGAAGATGCGACCGGACTGGATCGGGCAGTATCCACGTCTACAGCGTGCCGGGGTCAAAAGTGAGGTGCTGGTACGCGCATGCATGGCAGGCGCCGATCAGGTGACTGATGAGCCACCCCGCATCATTGATGCCACCGCAGGTCTCGGGCATGATGGATTGCTCTTGGCGTGGTGTGGTGCTCATGTGACGCTGGTCGAGCGGCATCCGATCCTGATGGTGCTCCTGATGGCGGCACATGATGAGGCGTTGAGTTGTCCTTATGCGCGCATGCAGCAGACGGCTGCCCGGATGACCTTGCAGTTTGGGACGTCTGAAGCAGTGCTGGCAGCGCTGGCACAAGATACGGATGCTGTGGTGGATGTGGTCTACCTTGATCCGATGTTTCCCAAAGCCGCCAATGATAAAAAGCAGGCTTTGGTCAAAAAAGACATGCAGATCCTGCAACGACTGCTGCACGACAGCCATCAGGCGACCGCGTTTGATTATGGTGATGCGCTCTTGCCGCTGGCGCTGCAGGTGGCACCGCGTGTGGTGGTCAAGCGCCCCAAACTGGCGCCACCTTTAGCAGGTCGCGAGCCCATGCATCGCTGGGTCGGCGATGCCTGCCGCTTTGATGGTTATTTTCAGGCTTAAGCTTATTTTTCTCGGCTTGGGCGCATTATCCCGTTTCACGTCCGGCTTTCGGGTCCTGTATTCTGGTTATCCTATTTCATGGTTCGTCACTTTCCCGATCATCCTCGGCTTGATCATCCTAAGCCCGATCATCCTGAGCAGGCCGTCTGGCAGGCTTTTGAGCATGCCGCAGGCGGCTATGATGAGGCCAGCTTCTTGCAGCGGCAGTCGGCGGATTATCTCCTGCATCTGATGATGAAGTCCGGGCTGCATACGGCCGGGCAGTGGCTTGATGCCGGTGCCGGGACCGGCTGGCTTGCACGTCAGCTGGTGCAGTTGGGCTTGCATATCCATGCGGTCGATCAGTCGGCTGCCATGCTGGAGCGGTTACAGTCGGTCCCCGGTATCGTTCCCTGTGTTGCCGATGTCCGGCATCTGCCTTTTGCGGATGCTGCGATGGATGGCTTGGTGAGTCACTTTGTGCTGCACTGGCCGGGACCCGATGTGCTGCCTGAATTAGTGCGCGTGGTACGTGATGGTGGGACCGTGTGGCTTGCGATCCCGGTTGCGGGATCGTTTGCCATGGTGCGGCGACAGTATCCGGGGCTGCCGGTGTTTGATTTTCAGCCTGCGGCCTTGTGGTTGGATGCGGTAAAACAATGCCCGGACGTGACGCTGATCCACAGCCATGAGCGCGAGTGGCAGCAGCATTTCCGTCATCTGCGCGAGCTCCTGCATACCTTGAGGCGTATGGGCGGTCATCGGTTGAATGCGGCGCATGATCCGGTTGATCCGGCACGCTTTCGCACTTGGCTCAAAGCACAGCAGCCGGTGGCACTGGAGTATCGGGTGCTGTATGTGCAGCTCCGTGTACAGCGTGCTTGAGTTTTTAAATAAATCAGTTTAAACGGTTCAGTGATGCCGATGGTGTCATGGTGCGACTGGACCTGTGTACGGTGGAGAGCGTCATGAGCGAAGCAGTGAAACCCTTGCGACACGTTTATTTTGTGACGGGTACGGATACCGAGGTGGGCAAGACGCTGGTGTCGTGTCTGCTGTTGGCTCGCGCCAAGCGTCTGGGGCGTTCTGGGTTTGGTGTCAAGCCCATCACGGCGGGGACGGAGACCGATGCTGCCGGACGGCAGGTGAGTGGCGATGCCGAACGTATGAATCGCTTTGCTACAGTCGTCGTCGATCCGATGCTGCGCGCACCGGTGCGGCTACCGTTGCCGATGTCGCCGCATCTGGCGGCGGAGGCGGCAGGGGTGCGGCTGCAGGCCGAGCGCGTGATTGGTCAAGTGCGTGCGGCGCTGTCTACGCGAGCGGATCTGGTGATCGTCGAGGGGGCTGGGGGCTGGCGTGTGCCGATCAATGCGCGCGAGACCGTGGCAGACATTGCGCGACTATTACAGAAGCCCGTGATTCTGGTAGTGCGTATCCGGTTGGGCTGCCTCAATCATGCTCTGCTGTCGGCGGAGGCGATCGTGCGTGACGGTCTTCCGCTTGCAGGCTGGGTGGCGACCGTGCTGGATGATGATCAGTCAGACGAGATTATCGATGCGCAATGTCGCTCGCTGTCAGCCCGCTTGCGGGCACCGCTGTTGGGGGTGATTCCTTATCAGCCTGCGCTTCTGAATGCGTTGATCTGGGATGAGGCGAGTGATAGCATGCTCATGCAATTGGCCGAGCAGATCCGTCTGCCGGATGAGCCTGCGGACGATGCGGCGGTCATGCTTGCGCCCTAATTGGACCAATTGGTATTCAAAACCAACGGTATAATGATTATGTGATCGATTTTACAAAATTTTTGTATTAATTAATTCAGTTTTCGGTCTTAATTAAGCGGTCAGAAAAGTTATCGTTGTTGCTCAGCCCTGTTTGATGACCTTATATCGTCAGGCTTATGCCTTTGCTGCCAAAGCGGTTTAGAATGGCCTGTATTTAGTGTCTTCCCTTTATTTTGCCTGCGTTTAAGCGTCTGTGATGATAAGAGCCTAAGTTGGACTCCATGATCGACTTACCCCCGTCTCGAAGTTTCTTTGCCGATCTGTTTGCCAATGAGATGGCGGCGTTCTGGATGCTGCTGGGGTCGCGGCGCGCTTTCCGTTTTGTAACCCCCAGTGCCGTGCAACTGGTCTTTATCGGTGTGCTGGCGATCCTTGCCAATACGCTCTTCAGCTGGCTCAGTGCCACCGGCGACGGCCATTTCAACGGTCAGGGGCTGATCAGTTATCTCTTGTGGCCTTTCATTGCCCTGATCGCGGGGATCTTCCTTGCCCAGCGCAGTGGACTTGGGCGTCTGATGCTGGCACCGGTGATCCTGTGGCTGACGGCGGATATTGATGTGGCCTTGCTGCAGAGTCTGCTGCAGTATCTGGGGCTGATTGATCGTCTGCCCAACTTCATCCAGCCGTGGATGAATTCATTATTTCTCGTGCTCTTTATCTGGCAGAGTGTCTCGCTGATCTGGATCTTCGCCCGTCAACTGCGCTGGCCGTGGTGGGAGCGGATACTGGTTTTGGCAGGGACCATCGTGACCTTGGCCATCTGGCAGCAGGCCGTCAGCAGCCAGCCGATCTGGAAAGTCGAAGAGCAAGTGCAGCCGGTACAGCTGTCTGAAGCGGCACTCTATGCCCAGCCTGAGCTTTTGGACAATGTCTTGAGCCAGATCCAGAAGGGCGTGTTTGGCGAGACGCACTGGTATTTCATGGGTGTGGCAGGCGCAGGCTATCAGGATGTCTTCAAGACCGAAGTCGAGACGACAGAGCGTCAGTTTGATACCCGTTTCGGGACGCTGGGGCGCTCGGTTGCGCTGATCAATAATGCCAATACCCAAGCCACGATTCCGATGGCGACCAAGACCAGCATCGCCCGTACCCTTGCGCGTATCGGTCAGCAGATGAATCCGGACAGTGATGTGCTGTTCCTGTTCATGACATCGCATGGCAATAAAGGCATCTTTGAGCTGGCCAATGACCCGATCGGTATGGATTCGCTGGACCCGGTCTGGCTGCGGCAGGCGCTGGATGCGGCCAAGATCCGTTGGCGTGTGCTGGTCATCTCGTCCTGCTATTCGGGCAGTTTTATTCCGGCATTGGCGTCACCGGATACGGTGATCATCACGGCGTCAGCCGAAGATCGGGCATCCTTTGGCTGTTCGACTGAAGCGGACTATACCTACTTCGGTCGGGCATTCTTTGCTGAAGCCATGCGTACACAAAATTCGCTGCAGTCTGCTTTTAATGTCGCAACCGACAGCATCCGCAAACGTGAAAAAGAAGACGGTTTCCCCGCGTCCAATCCACAGATGCGCATCGGTGCGGACATCGCCATCGTGCTGCCGCAACTGGAGAGTCATCTGTTCCCGTCTGCAGTGAATCTGAATTCGCCATCGATCCCACTGCTGGCGCCGGTCGATGCATCCTTGCTGGGACCGCCGATCGGCCTGCCGACCCTGCATCGCCGTCACGTGCACTAAGCCTTTCTCTCCCTGACAGACAGTATCTCATCGGTCTGTGCGCTGGTTCACCATTCCCCGATCATCGACAATAAAAAACCATCCGGTCAGATTGACCGGATGGTTCTGCATGCGATAGATTAAAACAGCAATGGATTTAACCCGCTTTGCTTTCTGCTGCCGTCACCGCATCCATGACTCGTGCCGAATAGACCAGCGCAGCGCCTGCATTCAGTGCCACCGCGACAGCCAGTGCATCGGCGATCTCTGCATGAGTCGCACCATGCTTGAGCGCCGCCTGTGAGTGTACTGCGATACAGCCGTCACAGCGGGTGGTGACCGCGACAGCCAGCGCGATCAGCTCTACCGTCTTGGCATCCAGTCGCCCATTTTGCTGGGCTGCGCCTGACAAGACCTGATAACCGCGTACGGTGTCGGGTGACAGTGATGCGATTTCGCCTATACGGCTCATGAGTTCCGTACGATAAGCATTCCAGTCCAGCATGATCGTCTCCTTGTTTGTTATGGCCTGTTTGTCATGACGAAGTTGTCATGACGTGGTTGTTATGACGTGGTTGTTATGAAGGGTCACAGGGTGTACCACCAGATTCATACAGCTTATGGATGAGCCGCGCATCTCAGCAATAGCGATAGACCTGCAGTGCTCAGGAATTTGCTTAAAATTTCGTCAGCATTGGCGTGCAATGAGGGGGCAGCAGGGAATCGTGGCGCAGGTGCCATCAAGCGCTGAATACGACTTTTTATAAATAGGACAGGGACGCCGCTTGAGTCGGCATCACCTCGGTGCAGCGATATGAATCAGCAATTACAGACGTCATCACGAACGTCAGGGGGAGTCGGGGACACAGGCAGACCGGATGAGGGGATCGGGCTGGCTGCAGAGATGTACCCCGTGATCACCGAGTCGCGTTTTGTCTTTCGTGGCGAGGTGAAGGCTTATTTTCGCATCTGGCTGGTGAATTGGCTCTTGACCATTCTGAGCCTGAGTCTTTACTCGCCGTGGGCTAAGGTCCGGCGGCTGCGTTATTTCTATACACATACCACGCTGGCAGATGCACGTTTTGATTTTACCGGTCATGCGCGGGTGATTTTTATCGGCCGTCTCATGGCGCTGGGTGTGTATATGGGGGCCAATTCGGAGGGTTTTCTGAAAGGCTCATGGCTGCAATGGGTCGCCGGTCTCTTGCTCTTCATCATTTATGCGTCGATCCCGTATCTGTTGCGTGCGACCTATCGCTTTAAGGCACGCAATACGGTCTATCGCAATGTACGCTTCCGCTTTACGGGGACATGGCGTGAGGCGTTCTGGGTGTATTGGGGGTTGGGGGCGCTGACGATCTTAAGCCTGGGCTTTCTGATGCCGTACACCATTTATAGGCACAAGCGTTATCAGTTTAACAACCTGCATTGGGGACAGTTGAAGTTCAGTCTGGCGTTGTCGCCTTGGCGCGTCTATCGGGCGCTGATCATTCCGGTACTGCTCTTGGTGACGCTGTATGCCATCCTTGTGGTGGGGGTGCTGCAACTGTGGTCTCTGAATATCGATATCCATGGTCGGGCGGCGCTGACCGAGTTTCTCCTGCCGTGGTGTCCGTGGCTGTTTGGGATGGCGGCGATCGTGCTGCTGATGTACTGGATCAGTGCCGCGCAGGTGTTTCGGCTGTGCTGGTCCAATGTGCACTTGGGCGAGAGCCGCTTTAAAACCGACTTAAGCCTGTGGCGCTATCTCGGCATTGAGTATTTCAATCTGTGGCTGATCGTCATGTCGCTGGGGCTGTGTATTCCACGGGCAATTATCCGTATCCAGCGCTATCGGATTCAGTCGCTCTCGATCTCGTGGGCGGATGATCCGGCGCTGATGCAGGCCGTCTCGCAGGCCAATCTGAAAGCTTTCGCGGAGGAGTTGAATGATCTGGTCGGCATTGATCTATCGCTTTAAACGGTCTGGTGCCGTGTTTTTATGCAGTGAGGTGATATGACATCCGTCTCAACACGCGCACCGGTGGCGATCCGCTACTATGATGGGCAGAGTGCGCAGGCTTATCTGGGCGTGCTTTCACCGCCGGATGAGTCTGGACGGGTTCAGGTGCTCGTATCAGATCACACGTATAGCCTGAATCTGCATCAGGCCCGTATCCGTGCCGCAATCGGCGAAACCCCGCCATGTCTTGAGTTTGCCGATGATGTCTGTGTCGAGCTGGTCGAGCTGACTTTTCCGGATTGGCTGATCCCGGCAGACTGGACCGAGAGCAGGTCCGCGCGGGCAAGACGGCTCTGGCTGAGTCGTATCCATCTCTGGGAGCAGAGTCCGCGCTGGATCATTGCTGGTGTGCTACTGACGGGCCTGATGGTATTCGGGCTGCTCAACGATGGCGTACCGATCATTGCACGTCAGACCGCCTATGCTTTACCTGCGCATACGCTGGACGATCTGGCCGTGAGCACGCTGCAGGCGCTGGACCATGAGACACTAAAACCTTCGCAGATCTCGCTGGTCCGCCAGACCCAGATCGAGCAGGAATATGATACGTGGGTCGCAGATGTGCCTGCGCCACATTTGATCTTTCGTGCAGGCGGCAGCATGGGACCGAATGCCTTTGCCTTGCCGGATGGTCGGATCGTGGTGACCGATGAACTGGTGGCGCTGATTCATCATGATTTTGAGCTCATGGCGGTGCTGGCCCATGAGACCGGTCATGTCGAACGTCGCCATGCGCTTCGCCAGATCATCGCCAATGACTCGATCCGGGCGCTGCTCATTGCGATCACGGGCAATACCGCGCATGTGCTCAATGATGCGCCGACCGAGTTTATCGGTCTGACCTACTCACGTGAGTTTGAGCGCGAGGCGGATGATTTTGCCTATCAGCGCATGACCGAGCGGGGCATCCCGCTGCATTATTTCAGTGATCTTTTGTCACGGCTGGCGGTACCCGAGCAGCATGATCTGAAAACCACGCTACAAGGCTATCTGTCCACTCATCCTGCCATCTCCGAACGGCTGACGCGTTTTCAGACTGCGGCATCCTGATGAGGGGGCTGTGGCTGTAAGACAGCACCTGATGTCGTGACGTGATCTGGCGTAATGATTGCTTGTGAGCCTGCATCGATGCGCTTGGCGGCGATGCGGGCGACGAGTTGCCCGAGTGCAGGCAGGGCGATGGGCAGTCTCGCATAGGCTGGATGGATGATCCGGTGATGTCGCTGCTGCATGGCGTGCAAGATCGCATCGGCCATGCTTTCGGGCGTCACGAGATAGCTCTTGGGTAAAGGCTGCTTGACCGGCATCAGATGGTCGCTGTGGCGCAGAGGCGTGTCGGTGCCACCCGGCACCACCTCCAGCACATGGATCAGCGTATCCTTCAGCTCTAGCCGCAGGGCTTGGGTGGATCGGGCCAACGCGACTTTGGAGGCGGTGTAGTAGCCCATGAGTGGCATCGGTACCGCCTGCAGGGTCGAGGTGACATTGACGATCATACCGCGCTGTGCCCGCTGCATGGCTGGCGTCAGTGCCTGTATCAGTGCCAACGGCGACCAGAGGTTGGTCTCAAAGACCGCTCTTGCGACGTCGCTATCTCCCGCGACGGCCTGCCCAGCAAAGATACTGCTGCCAGCGTTATTGATCAGGATATCGATACCGCCTCGGGTGAGTGCTTCGGTTGCGACCCGGTGTGCCAGTCCCTGGATACTGAGATCGGCCTCGATCACCATAGGCGCAGGCCCGCCACGACCAATGATTTCTTCTGCCAAGGCTGCCAGTGCGGCCTGTCGTCTTGCGACGATGACGAGTTGTGCACTTGCGTCCGCGAGTTTGAGTGCCAGTGCCCGCCCGATACCGCTTGAGGCACCAGTCAGCAGGACACGGGATTGTGCGAGATCAAGCGTTGAAGTTGCCATGGTATTTCACTCCAAAAACAGGTGAGATCGCTGTCTATTAATCAATATTGATCGAAAATCAACTTTAGCTTAAGTGAATATTGATCGAAAATCAATTGTCGCG
>JASLEL010000438.1 GCA_030151145.1 Aquirhabdus sp.
GCTTTTTGCTTGCCGACGCTCTCAATCGCCGCCGCATCGTATTGCAGCGGTCCATCAATCATCAGATCGGGGCGGCGCTCACGGGCGATGCGGGTCGCTTCACGCACCTTATCCACATCGGTGCCCGTGCCAGATTCGCCAGTCGAATAGCTGATCATCGCCACACGCGGCTCAATACCGAAGGCCGCTGCCGAGTCGGCACTCTGGATCGCAATCTCTGCCAGCTCAGGCGCGGTCGGATCGGGATTGATCGCGCAGTCGCCATACACCACGACTTGCTCAGGCAGCAGCATAAAGAAGATCGACGACACGAGGCTAAAGCCGGGGGCAGTCTTGATGAGCTGGAAGGCCGGACGCACGGTATTGGCGGTGGTATGGATTGCACCCGATACAAGGCCATCGACTTCACCCAGCGCCAGCATCATGGTACCGAGCACCACGGTATCCTGCAGTTGTGCTTCGGCGAGCTGCGGGGTGAGTTTACCTTTGCGGCGTTCGACCATCGGGGTGATATAGTGGGCGCGGATGGTCTCGGGATTGATGATTTGCAGGTCATCGGGCAGGGTCAGGCCACGGGTGCGGGCGACGACTTCGACCTCCTCGCGGCGCGCCAGCAGGATGCACTGGGCGATACCACGCGTCTGGCAGATGATCGCGGCTTGGATCGTACGCGGCTCGGTGCCTTCGGGCAGCACGATGCGCTTTTGGGATTTTTGGGCTTTCTTCACCAGTTGATAGCGGAAGGCAGCCGGGGAGAGGCGCTCGGTGTGCTGGACGGCAAAGTGCTGGCGCAGCCAGTCGATGTCGAGGTGACGGGCCACGGTCGCCATCACTTGCTCGCTGCGCTCATGGTCGTCAGGGGGAATCTCGGTACTCATGCGCGTCAGGCGTTGCACGGTCTCAAAGGAGTCCGTCTCAACCGCCAATATCGGCAGCCCACCCGCAAAGGCATTGTGACACAGCTCCAGCACATGCGGCTCCGGGTGAAAGCCCCCGGTGAGCACCACGCCCGCCAGCGGTACGCCATTCATGGCTGACAGACAGCTCGCCAGCAAAATATCCTCACGGTCACCCGGCGTCACGATCAGCGTGTCGGGGGTCAGGACCGAGAGGATATTTTTGACCGTACGTGCGCACAGTGAGACCCGCTTGACGCGGCGATGCAGGGCTTCGCCCTGATTGACGATACGGGCGCCGAGCACATTGGCCACATCGATGGTACGCGGGGCGCTCAGGGTCTCATTAAACGGCACTGCGCCGATCAGATGAAAATCATCCCCGCCCAGATGAGTAGACTGGGCATGCAGACTCTGGGTGATGCGTGTGCGCAGGGTCTGGTCGGTGATGTCACCATTTTCAATCGCGCCTTTGACGCGGTTGAGGATGTAGCCCAGCGTGCGCGAGGCACCCGTACCGCCAAAGCTCTGGGTCATCAGATCAAGCTTGTCCGCCAGTCCCTCCAGGTGGTCGAGGTCGGCGGTGCTGATCACGATCACGCGGGCATCCAGTGCCTGCGCGATGGCGGCGTTCAGCTGCGGTGCATAGCTTGATTGGCTGGTCGGTACCAGACTTTCGACGATGAGGACATCATAGCCATTGGCACTGTCATTCTTCATGCTCACCAGTTGCTCAAGCAGCTCATCCTGATGGCCGTCACCGATCATTTTTTCGACCACGCTCTGCTCAATGGCTGGCACCAATGTACGGCCCAGTGTCCGACTCACGAGCAGGTTGGAGCGGTCCTCGCCCTGATGGTCGGCATTGAGTTCACCCTGATAAAAGGGCTTCATGAATCCGGCGCGAATCCCCGCCATATCGAGTGCGCGAATGAGGCCCAGACAGGTCGAGGTCAGGCCGACACCGACGCCAGTGGGTACAATCAGAAAGGTTTGCATGATGATCTCTTGTGTAGGCGGCTCGCGCCGCGTCATTTTTTTGTGAAGGATAGCCGTGATTACAGACCGAGCACCTGACGAGTTTCGAGGGCGATCTGGCCTTCCTCGTCAGTCGGGATGACCCAGATCTGCGGCCCAGTCCCTGCATCGATGCGACCTTCGGCACCGCGCACCATGTTGGCATTCAAGGCATCATCCAGCCCAAAACCAAAGTGCGGCAGCAGTGCGATGGTCTTTGCACGGATGATGGCCGCGTTCTCACCGATGCCGCCCGTGAAGATCAGACCGGTCAGCACAGGCAAAGCACAGCTCATGGCCGCCAGCGACTGGGCGAGGCGATAGCAGAAGACCTCTATGGCAAGTGTCGCCCCCGCATGACCTTGCTTGGCGGCCTCGGTCAGTGTACGCATGTCGTTCGACAGACCGGAGAGGCCCAAGAGGCCGCTTTGTTTGTTCAGGATGCGGTCGATCTCATCCAGTGACCAGCCGAGCGTGCGGGCCAGATGCACATGCAGGCCCGGATCGACATTGCCGCTGCGCGTACCCATGACCAGACCTTCCAGCGGCGTCAGGCCCATACTGGTGTCCAGACTCTCACCTGCCCAGACGGCAGCGGTCGAGCAGCCATTGCCCAGATGCGCGGTGAGCCAGCCGTGATCTTGATCATCAGCCACCAGCGCATCGGCATGACGGGTGACATAGGCATGGCTTGAGCCGTGAAAACCATAGCGGCGGATCTGGTGCAGTCGGTACAGGTCTTCCGGCAGCGCATAGCGGAAGGCGCGCGATGGCATGGTCTGGTGAAAGGCGGTATCAAACACGGCCACTTGTGGCAGATCGGCAAAGAGCTTGAGGGTCGCATCAATGCCGAGCAGGTTGGCGGGATTATGCAGGGGTGCCAGCGGGGTGGTCTGCTTGATCGCATCCAGCACGGCAGTGTCGATGGGGACCGCACGGGTAAAGGCTTCGCCGCCATGCACCACGCGATGGCCGATGGCAATCGGTGCTTGATCACCGAGATGAGTCAGGATCGTCTCAAGCGCGGCCTGATGATCGGCATGCGGGATCGCAATGCGCGTCTTGTCGCCTTGCTCGTCGATCACGGTGAGCAGCGCCTCTTGCGTGCCGAGACTTTCGGCAAGGCCGGAACGACGCGGGGCTTTGGCATGGTCAGACGTGGGGGCAGGGACAAGGGCAAATTTGATTGAAGAGGAACCGCAATTCATCACAAGAACAGGATGGGTCATAACGGGCTACCGGTGATTTCTTGATAGATGCTATTTTCAGAGATGAAAACGTATGATGATCAATCGATACTACCA
>JASLEL010000341.1 GCA_030151145.1 Aquirhabdus sp.
TCACTGGCCGATGCAGAAGCCAGATTGACGATGACGATCAGTGGACCTTTATACAGCTCATCGCCGCCATCGGTATCGTTATACACACTGACCGCGCCATTGCCATCGCGAATCTGCACGACCGGACCCTGCTTGATAAAGAAGCCAATCATCTTGGCCACCTCATCCAGACTACCGCCCGGATCACCGCGCAGATCGACCACGATACCGTCTACTTTTTTGGCATTCAGATCATTGAGGGCTTTTTCGGTGTCTTCGCTCACGCTGCGATAGCTCTTGCCATCACGACGGGCTTTGTAGTTAAGGTAAAAAGACGGGATGTCGAGGACGCCGATCTTGTATGCCTTGCCATTGCGGGTGATGTTCACCACGCGATCCTGCACGCCGGCATCGTCTTCCTGAATCACATCGCGGGTCAGGGTCACCAGACGCGGACTGCTCTCTTTGGCCTGCAGTTTGAGGATGACTTTGGTACCGCGTTTGCCGCGAATCAGCCCGACGATCTCATTGGTCGGCCAGCCGACCACATCCACCATCGGCTGTCCTTCCTGAGCAACGCCGACGATCCGGTCACCGGGTTTGACCTGTCCAGATTTGCTGGCAGGACCACCCTCGACCAGTGTCTCGACGCGGGTGTAGTCATCATTACCCCGCTCAGGACGAATCGACACCCCAATGCCTTCGAGCTGCAGTGTCGTCTGGCGATTCATCTCCATCGCTTCGACCGGTGCAAAATACAGACTGTGCGGATCATAGGTCGCCGTCGCGGCATTCAGGATGCCCTCCAGTACACGGTCGCTCTTGATCCGGCTGAGCTGCTGCACTTTGCGGTTATAGCGTTTTTTGAGCGTATCTACAGGAGACTGATCGCTCGCAGAGCCCAAGTCCTGACCATCCGCCAGTTTGGGATTGGCCTTGAGCACGGTCTGTTTGACCTTGTCCTCTTCCTGTGTGAGGGTCATGGAGATGACTTCGGACACCAGTTGCTGCTGCCAGTAAAGGCGCTGCTCGGCACTGGTGGCAAAATACGGCGCCTTCTCACGGTCAATCGTGTAGCTATCGTTGCGTTTCAGGCTGATCGGTTGATTCAGTAACGACAGGGCGTATTGATAATAATCCTGCAGGCGTGTTTCATAACGCTGATAGATATCAAACGCTGCCGTCAGGTCGCCTTTTTTCAGGTCATTGCCCAACTGATCGGCATATTTCTTGCGGAACTCATCCACATCCGATGCCAGAAAGATCGCATGATCAGAATCCAGATTATCCAGATACATATCCAGAATACGACGCGAGACATCTTTATCCAGACGCATATTCAGATAATGCTGCGTATCCAGCAACTGCGCGACCTGTTTGCTCACGATGCTTTGCTCGCGCGTCGGCGTCAGTACCGGTAGCGGGGCCGTGGCAGCAGTGGTGACACTTGACGCTGCCGCCACGTCAGCATACGCAAACGTGCACAGACCCGCGCCCGACAGAACGACCGCCAGCGCTAATCGGTGCCAGCGATGGCCGAGTGAGGCAGAGCCTTGGGATGCGGGGATACGGAAATCAAAAGCGGGGCTGAAAAATTTCATAAATGAGGCAATGTCCTTCAAGCTAGCTCACACAGACACACAATACGGGCCACACAGGCTGAGGTTAATTCGTTACAGGCTGCACAGGTCGCGGCCTACCATCCACAGATCATCTGTTGACTGACCATCGCGATTCATCATGGTCCGATCAGCATTGATCCGAGAGAGACGCTCCTTGTGCGTTTATGTTTGATCTGGCCTGGATCTAAAAAAGACGCACGAGACACCAGATCTTCATTCTGTCCAAGTTCAGCACTATACCATTCTGGCAAAAAGATATTGTGGCAGAATGTAGCAAAGCTGTAGGGAATTCAACTGCGACAGGCCGCTTTTTGCCGTTATAATCTGCTTTTTAGAGATATGCATATCATGACCTGCATCACGACGGCGAGCCCGGCAGTTTTTTGGGTGCAGATTCCGCTGATGATTGTTTTTTAAAAACTGTTTTTTTAAATACAGGAGAGCCCGATGATCGGCGCTTTGATGATCGATGTACAAGGACTGACACTGACCGCCGACGATCAGGCGCTGCTCAAAGAGCCGCAGGTCGGGGGCTTGATCCTGTTTGGCCGCAATGTCGCAAGCCCGCAGCAGGTGCGCGACCTGACCGACAGCATCCGCGCAGTCCGTCCCGACATCCTCATCGCCGTCGACCAAGAGGGCGGTCGTGTGCAGCGGCTGCGTGAAGGCTTTACCCGCCTGCCTGCCATGGGCATGCTGGGTCAGCTCTATGACATTGATGCCGACGAAGCCCTGATCGCCGCCAGTAATGCCGGCTGGCTGATGGCAAGCGAAGTGCTGGCGGTGGGCATTGATTTCAGCTTTGCGCCAGTACTGGATGTCAACGGCATCAGCCATGTGATCGGTGATCGTGGCTTCCACGCCCATCCCGACAAAGTCTCCCTGCTCGCCCGTGCCTTTATGCAGGGCATGCACCGTGCCGGGATGGCGACCACCGGCAAACACTTCCCCGGTCATGGTTCGGTCGAGGCAGACTCGCATATCGCAGCGCCCGTCGATGAGCGGACGCTGGATGAGATCCGTGAGCAGGACATGACCGTGTTCTTTGAGCTGGCCGACCAGCTTGATGCACTGATGCCTGCGCATGTGATCTACCCGAAAGTCGATCCCGATCCCGCCGGATTCTCGCGTCACTGGCTGCAAGACATCGTACGTGGTGAAATGGGCTTTGACGGTGTGCTGTTCTCCGACGATCTCAGCATGCAGGCCGCCTGTGTCGCAGGCGGTGCCGACGCCCGGATCCGTGCCGCGCTAGATGCAGGCTGTGATATGGGACTGGTGTGTAATAACCGCGTGGCGGCTTATGAAGCCTTGCGTGCACTGGACCAGATGCCCCTGCCCAATCAAGCACGCCTTGAGCGGATGCGCGCCAAACGCTTTGGATCTCTCACTCACGGCACGCTGGCACTCGGCGATGAATGGGCGATGGCCTGCACACAGGCACTGGCGATCCGCGAACGCTTTGCGATCCCGGCAGATGCTGGTATAAAGGACCCCACAGCTCCAAAACGCTAAAACCACAACAACTCAAATCCACCTCAGATGTAAGGAACATATCTGTGACAGACCAACAGCCCTTGCCTGCGGAGACGTCCGTCTCCGACTCACCGCATCGCCATATCTCGTTTACTGCGCACTACACTGGCTATATCTGGTTTCAGGAAGGCATCTCCCATCCGGCACTGGCCAGCCGCAAGGGACATTTCTTTGCGGGCCTGATGGCGCCCTTTGAATCACTGGCCGAGCACACCATCGGCGACAGCATGCGCACCACCCTGCGCCAGCGCCATACCCTCATCGACCGCCGTCTGGATCACTGGCTGGCCCAGTACCCCGACGCGCAGATTCTGGAAATCGCCGCAGGACTCTCGCCTCGTGGCTGGCGCTACCGTCAAGCCCACCCCGGTCTGACCTATGTCGAAGCCGACCTGCCCGCCATGGCGGCTGCCAAGCGCCAAGCGCTGGCTGGACTAGAGAACCCGCCACCACGTATCGAAGGCGTAGATCTGTTTAGTGAAGAATTCACCGCTTTGCTGGACAGCTTTGATGCCGCGCGTCCGCTCATCATCATCAGCGAAGGGCTGATTAATTATTTCAGCAAAGCCATGCTGCATGAGCTATGGACCGTGCTGGCCTCGGGCCTTGCACGCTTTACTCAAGGCATTTACCTGACCGACCTTTACCCTGAGCCGGTCACACGCCGCCTCGCCAAGGTCATCTGGCAGAGCAGCAAACTGCTGCGTTATTTCTCACGCAGTGCCTTTGCCTTTCACTTCATCTCGCCACGCGAAGTCGAGACCGCGCTGCATGCTGCGGGCTTTGTCAGCGTCGATGTCATGCAGCCGCATAGCGCACTCCCAGCCGACAGCAAGCAGCAACTGTCGCATGCTGCGGTGATCGCTACGGCATCCAGTGATCCCGACGTACATCAGGGCGATCTGGTCTGGGTCATCGAAGCCCGCACCTAAATCACCTGCCAAGCCCCATAAAAAAACGGCTGATTCTGCAATCAGCCGTTTTTTTATGGGTTATCGTCGATATCAGCAGGGATGTAGCTCTGCTTGCTGGACCGCATCGCTCTCCAGCAGATGCAGCAACTCATCGGACACTTCAAAGTTGCCGTGTTTAAACATCGCCCGCAGATACTGTCCTTCCTGAGCGAAGATCAGGCATTCGATCGGCAGATCGACCGTCTCACCGCTCACATCGACATAAGACAGATGCAGCGACATATCGCGTGGCTCGGCCAACAGGCGCGCCGCCTGTATCTCGCTACCGGCATCGATCTTGAGACCAAAATAGCTCATATCCACCACATTGACCGTGACGGCGAAGTCCGCTTTGGTGCGATGCGTCATACGGCAGGTCGGCTGGACCAGTTTGACGCGCTGCTCACTCCGGCGATCCATCTGGCGAATCTCATCACGCGTCATCGGCTGGATACCATCCAGACCATCAATCGCATCACCACGCAGGAAGGTAGTAAACAGCTCCAGCGTCTCACGGCGTTTTTGCAGTTGCGGCACATGGTCGGCGTTCTTCACCAATGCAAACTGCATATCAGGGCAGTCGAGCGCAAATTTGGCGTTCTCAAACGGCAGGGTAAAGCTATCGTACTGACCCGTCGCAACCAAAGTCGGGCAGGTCGGGCTTGGCACGTGTTTGATACGCAAGAGACGGCTGGCATTGATCTCGTAACGCAGACGCTCATTCTCACCAAAATTGGACATTTGTTGGAAAAACAGCTTGCGCGCCGTCGGCGACATGCGGGTTTCCTTGATGCGGGCATGGTTCACGAGATACAGGATCATGGCCTGACCAAACTCGACCATGCGGTTTTCGTGCAGGAGATCCAGCGCCTCCTGAATCAGCATGCGCCAGCTTTTGCGGGTTTCCTGCATCACGCCCATCAGCACCAGACGCGACATCCGCTCGGGATTGGCATGTGCATAGTTGGCGGCGATCACGGAGCCCAGCGACATGCCCATCATGGAGACTTTAGGCAGATCAATTGCCTCGATCCACTGCGTCAGGATCGCCGACAGATCATGGATATCCAGATCCAGCGAACGCACACCCGTTACCGTATTGACGAGTTGATCATTGCTGCCGAGCGCAGGCAGATCAACCAGAATCACCGGACCGGTGGTCAGGAGCGGATCGATACAGTATTTGTAGGAATTAAAATTCTGAAATGCACCACCCAGAATCACGACGGGAGGCAGATGGGCCGTCGCCGCATCGGCAAACGCGAGATATTCAACCTTCCAGCCATTCACCCAGTGAACGCGGGGTTCAACCTTCAAATCACCACGATGATATTCAGCATACAATGGATAATGGTCATGAGTTGGCACAGCTTTATCCATCACTTTCAGTGGTTCCGCTACCCTTTCTTGCACTGATTTCAAACGAACACTCGTCATTGCATTCATCTTGCAGTCTCCCTACATTAACTCAACTGGAGGTCAGTCCATTCTCCAAACGCACCCTAAACTTCAAAAAGGATGGCACAATTTTTTGCCAAGATAGCACAAAAAAACTGCGTTGAATATGCTACCGGTCCTACAGCTCGTCGGGGAAGCTGCTGAAAATGGTACACATTCCAAGACACATCCGCCG
>JASLEL010000368.1 GCA_030151145.1 Aquirhabdus sp.
GCGGAAGTGGTACAACTGACGCATCATCCGAAGTTTGATCTGGGTACGCCCAATCGTATCCGTGCTGTGACGGGTAATTTTGCGACCAATCCTGTGGCACTATGGACCGCAGATGGCGTAGCGTTCTACACCGATCTGGCGCGACTGCTGGATGCCAAGAACCCGATCTTGGGCTCGCGTGTGCTACAAGTACTGGCACGCTGGTATACGCTCAAAGAGCCGCTACGCAGTCAGGTACGTGCAGCACTGGCAAGTCTGCAAGGTCAGGTTAAGTCCAGTAGTGTGGTTGAGACGCTCAATAATCTGCTGAAAGCCGGTTAAACGGTTATGGCAATAAAAAACCGCCTGAAGTAGGCGGTTTTTTATTGGTTTATAGAAGTTAGCCGATCCCTTCAATCGCAAAGCGCACCAGACCCAGCACGATTCCGATCATAAAGCCGACCACGACACCATTGACGCGGATCATATGCAGGTCGCCACCGACCTCGGACTCGATCTTGCCGATCATGTCGCGGGTATCCCAGTTATGGATCTGCTCGCTGATATAAGCGATCACGGTGTCGGCATAGCGGTCGGCGGCGTACTCGGCGAGCAGCGCGACCTCATGGTTGATCGCCTGACGTACGGCCAGATCATCAGAGAGCTGTCCGCCGATACGCATCATGAGACCCTGCAGATTGTGCGTGATGGCGGAGTGATCCGACTCCATGTCGTCGATGATGCCTTGCAGAATGCTCTGGTAGATGTGGAAACCAAAGGCCACTACGGTTGGTGATTCGATCAAGCTTTGTTTGAAGGCTTCGAGTTTACCGGACTCTTCTGAGGCATCGTCCTTGAGGGCATTCATCCAGCGCATGATGGAGTGATTGAGCATCAGATGGATGTGATGGTCAGGCTGCGTGTTAAGGTCGCGGATGGTCTTCTGCACGCCCCAGACTACGTTGCGCTTAAAGTCAAAGCCCAGCGCGGTAGCGCCGCGCGAGATGGGGCCGAAAACACTGGTTTCATCCAGTACCTTTTGTACGATTTCCTCAGCATAGCGTGGATTGGTGTGTATCCATGTGTCGAGGCTGTTGAGGACCAGATGAATCACATCCTGATGGATTTTATTGTCAAAGATCGCTTTCATGGTGCTGGCGACAGGCTGATTGATCCGTGTGTCGCGCAGCCAGTCGACGGCGCTTTGCTGCAGGAATTGATGAATGGTTTCGTTTTGCGTGATACGCAGGAAACGCGGTACGAGACGCTTGACCTCATCAGACAGCATGCTGGCATTATCAGGCTCAGCCAGCCAATTGGCGGCATAGAGCGCCATGTCGATGGACTCTAGTTTGCTGCGGACAATGCTTGGTGCGAGGAAGTTTTCCTGTACAAAGCGGCCCATGGATTCGGCGATACGGGCTTTATTGCGCGGGATGATCTCGGTGTGTTCACGAATGAATGACGGTACCCACACATGCTTGAATGGATCGCGAAACAGCACCGTGATGGCGTACCAGTCGGCAAGCCCGCCGACGACGCCAGCTTCAGCACCCAGCGTCAGAATGTGGATGATGCCGCTATAACTAGGAGCAAAGCGACCTGCCACCAGCAGAGCGATCCAGACAGTCACCATCGTGATGAGCAGGATGGTGGCGATGCGACGGTTTCGGTTCAGGCTCAAGGCGGCGTTATGTGTTGTCATTGCTGTATTCTGCTTCACTCGTGATTTGCTCTGATTTTTATAGTGGTTAAAAAATAATAATGGCTTGAATAGTGGCAGGAAAAAGATGAAAAAAGAAGACTATCCCTGCAGATTCAATCGGATTTAAGGATACCCGGCACGTCCTTATGCCGAGTGATTATTTTGATATCGCCGGATCAGCGGTGAATATCAGGGATACCGGCGATCTGGCGCAGCTGGATGGTCAGTTGCTCACGGGCTTTGACAAAGCCATCAATGCCACCCTGCAGCAGCTCAAAGGCCATCAGATTGGCGCTGTGCATCTGGGTAAAAACGGCTTCATCCATGGCAAGCGCGGCAAGCGTTGGCAGGTGAGCCGGGTCAGGCGAAAGCTTGCGTGTGAGTTCGCCGGTTTGCTCGGACAACCCAGCGAGTAGCGCAGGTGCAATGGTGAGCAGGTCACATCCTGCCAGTGCGGTGACTTGATCGATACTGCGGAAGCTGGCACCCATAACTTGAGTCGCATGACCATGCTGCTTGTAGTAGGCGTAGATTTCACGCACGGAGACGACGCCGGGGTCTTGATCAATCGGATAGCTGTCTTTGCCTTCGTGCTTTTTGTACCAGTCCAGAATACGACCGACAAACGGTGAAATCAGGCGAATATTGGCGTGTGCGCAGGCGATGGCCTGATGCAGGCCAAAGATCAGCGTCAGATTGCAGTGTATGCCTTCCTGCTCCAGAATCTCGGCAGCCTTGATGCCTTCCCAAGTGGCAGCAATCTTGATCAGGACTCGGGATTTATCAATGCCGGCTGCGGCATAGAGGCCAATGAGTTCACGGGCTTTGGCAACGGTTTCATCGGTATCATAGGAGAGGCGGGCGTCGACTTCGGTTGAGACGCGACCTTCAATGAGCTTGAGGATCTCAAGGCCCAGACGTACGGTGAGCAAATCGATAGCACGGTCAATCAAGGCATCGCTCGTGAGTCCTTCGCTGCGGGCATCGTGGAGTGCATCTTCGATAAGGGGCAGGCTGCTGGGAAACGAAGCCGCAGCAGTAATGAGTGAGGGATTAGTGGTAGCGTCAATCGGACGGAAGCGTTCAATGGCCGCAAGATCACCCGTATCCGCAACGACGGTCGTCATGCCTTGCAGTTGAGCCAATAGTGTCTGTGCATTCGTCATGATGGTTCTCTCTCGTTGAATTCTGCACGGTCAGTATGTGACCGTATTGCGCCTAAGATCCTGTGGCTGACAGGAGAGGCCGATATCCTGCTGGATGCTCCGATTTTAGACAGGTTTCATGTCGTTTTGACAGTGGTCATCCTGTTGTTTGACGGTTTTTTTGCTACACTTACGGGCTGCTGATGGTATCGGGAATTCATTTCTAGACCACTCAGCCCCGACGCAGATCAGATATCAGACAAAGGAAACCGTGCGGATGAGCACCAGTGATTCATCATCGACCTCCGGTTGGTCATTTAATACGCCTGCACCCGCGCTGGATCAGATCCGTAGCGAGATTGACCGTGTGGATCAGGCCATTCACCGCCTGTTGAACGAGCGTGCTTTACTTGCCGAGCAGGTCGCCGTCTCCAAGAAAGCCACCGAAGATAAACCTGTGTTTTATCGCCCGGAGCGTGAGGCTCAGGTGCTGCGCATGGTGATGGAGCGCAATCAGGGTCCGCTGTCGAATGAAACCGTAGCACGACTCTTTCGCGAGATCATGTCCGCGTGTCTGGCGCTCGAAGCGCCGCAAACCGTCGCTTACTTAGGTCCTCAGGGTACATTTACTCAGGCGGCTGCCCTCAAGCACTTCGGCGCGGATGCCGTCACGGTGCCGATGAGCAACATTGATGAGGTCTTCCGTGAGGTTGAGTCGGGCAATGCACACTATGGCGTGGTGCCGATCGAGAATTCGTCCGAAGGCGTGGTCAATCATACGCTGGACAGTTTTATTGCATCGCCGCTGCATGTGATCGGTGAGGTCGAGCTGCGTATTCACCAAAATCTGATGATCAGCGAAACCACCCGTGTGGATGCGATCACGCGGATCTACTCGCATCAGCAGTCGCTGGCGCAGTGCCGCAAGTGGCTGGATGGGCATTTCCCCAAGGCCGAGCGCATTCCGGTCAGCTCCAATGCCGAAGCCGCACGTAAGATCAAGAGTGAATGGCATTCCGCAGCTATCGCAGGTGAAGTCGCCGCCAAGGAATACGGCCTTAATATCCTGCATGCGCGTATCGAAGATAATCCCAACAACACCACGCGTTTCCTGATCATCGGTCGTGAGCGTGTACCGGCGAGTGGTGAGGATAAGACCTCGCTTCTGATCTCGGCGCATGACCGTGCGGGTGCGCTGCTCGATATCCTGCAGCCTTTTGCGACCCATGGCATCTCGCTGACCAGTATCGAAACGCGTCCCGCACAGCCGGATAAATGGGCCTATGTGTTCTTTATCGATCTGGTTGGACATCAAGATCAGCCGCATGTGCGTGCCGCGCTGGATGAGATCGAAAAATCAGTCAAAGAAGTGCGCGTACTGGGTTCGTATCCCAAAGCGGTACTGTAAGGCAGCTTTGCCAAAATAGAGTGTCCGAAAACACGAAATCGCGCGATATAGAATGAAAATGCGGTCAGGAATAAACGTATGACAACAGCAGTAAATCTTCAGAATCAGGCATTGATCCAGACGGCCAATGCCGGCATCAACGCCATTGCGCCATATCAGACCGGTAAACCCATCGATGAGCTGAAGCGTGAGCTGGGACTGGATGACATCATCAAGCTGGCCAGTAATGAAAATCCGCTGGGCTGTTCGCCATTTGCGACTGCAGCCATTCAACGCGAACTGGCCGATGTGGGGCGTTATCCCGATGGTAATGGTTTTGAGCTGAAAGCCAAGATCGTTCAGACCTTTGGCGTGACCATGCCGCAGATCACACTAGGCAATGGCTCCAATGATATTCTGGAACTGGTGGCACGTACTTTTGTGTCACCTGACAGCAGTGTAGTGTACAGCCAGCATGGCTTTGCCATCTATGCACTGGTCACGCAAGCGGTCGGTGCGACAGGCATTGAGGTACCTGCCAAGGACTTTGGTCATGATCTGCCTGCGATGGCCCGTGCGATTCGTCCAGATACCCGCGTCGTCTTTATCGCCAATCCAAACAATCCGACCGGCACGTGGTTTGATGAAGCGGTCTTTAGCGAATTCATGGCGCAGGTACCTGCGAATGTACTGGTTGTGCTAGATGAAGCTTATGTGGAATATTTCCCCGAGAATTTTAATAGCCTGAAATTTCTGACTCAGTATCCGAATCTCCTGATCAGCCGGACTTTCTCTAAGGCGTATGGTTTGGCATCGCTGCGCGTTGGCTTTGCTTTAAGCGCGCCTGCGATTACGGATCTCCTGAATCGTGTGCGTCAGCCGTTTAATGTCAATTCCTTCGCACTGGCAGCGGCGACTGCGGCGCTGGGGGATGGTGAGTTTCTAGAGGCGACGCGCAAGCTGAATCTTGCAGGTATGGTGCAGCTTGAAGAGGGTTGCCGCAAGTTAGGCCTGACTTGGATTCCATCGCGTGCAAATTTCCTCGCCGTACATGTGGGGCGCAGTGGTGCAGAAGTGTTTCAGGCGCTGCTCAAACATGGTGTGATCGTGCGTCCGATTGGTGGTTATGGCATGCCGGAATATATCCGCGTCTCCATCGGGTCGATGGCTGAGA
>JASLEL010000039.1 GCA_030151145.1 Aquirhabdus sp.
GTCAAGGCCGACGGTGTACATCTGACCTGTGAGCAGGCCGAGGTGTTGCCGATGGCACAGCGGTATTTCCTGTTTTGATATAAAGCTTTTTGATATGACTTGGGATTGCTCCTGTATGCGTATTTATACTCGGCGTTTGCCAAATGACTTTCAGACTGAACATCCCGCGGAGACCTTGGCACTGAACTACGACACCCGGCAGAAGTCCCGTTTTCGTGCGACCTTAACCTCAGGTGAGGACATTGGTGTGGATCTGCCACGTACTGGCGTGCTGCGAGGCGGTGCTTTTGTCGCAACCGAGACGGGTGAGGTGCTGCAAATCCTTGCTGCACCGGAGACGCTGCATCAGGTGACTGCTACACAGCCTTTTGACCTGCTGAAAGCCGCTTATCACCTTGGCAATCGCCATGTGCCGCTCATGCTGACGCCTACGGCACTGTATCTCGAGCCGGACTATGTGCTGGCGGATATGGTGCGAGGGTTGGGGCTGGAGGTGACTGAGGTGCAGCATCCGTTTGAGCCGGAGAGCGGGGCTTATGCCCAGCATCACCATGACAATCGCCTCAGGCCCTATCATGCCCACCACGCGCACTGAGCCGGATGTGCTGACGGAGCGGCCTGAGGCGCGTGGCTTAGATGCCACGGCTTTGCTGCGGTTGCTCACGCTGTCGTCTACGGCGCTGCCGGTCGGGGCGTATTGCTATTCGCAGGGCGTCGAGAGTGCGATTGAGATCGGGATTATCCGCAATGAAGCCACGGCGCAGGCTTATTTTGAGGATGTGCTGACGCTGTTGCTTGCGCGTTTTGAGCTACCCATGCTGACGCAGTTGATGCAGGCGTGTGAGCAAGATGATCTGGCGCTGTTTCAGACTTTAGCGGCAACTTATCGGGCGAGCCGTGAGAGCCGTGAGTTTCTAGCCGAAAGTCAGCAGTTGGCTTTTTCGCTCAATGCTTGGATACGGGATGTCTTACGCTGGCACGTGGATGTCGATGCCGAGTTGGGCTTTATTCCGGTCTATGCGCAGCTTGGCGTGAGGCTGGGGTTGACTGCGCGTGATTGCCTGACGGCCTATGCCTTTAGTGTACTTGAGAATCAAGTGCTGGCCGTGGTCAAGACCCTGCCGCTTGGACAGATGAGCGGGCAGCGCATCCTGTGGGGCTTGCATACACGAATTCCAGAAGCTGTGCAGCGGGTATTGCTCGCCCAAGCGCCATTGTCGAGCAGCCTGCCACAGTACGCCATGCTCTCCATGCGCCACGAGAGTCAGTATTCACGGCTCTTCCGTTCGTAATTTTTTTTAAAAATCATATTAGGTAAAGAAGGAATATCACCATGACAGAACGTAGTCCACTTCGCGTCGGCATCGGCGGACCGGTAGGCTCGGGCAAGACCGCCCTGACCTTAAACCTCTGCCGCGCCCTGCGCGACAAATACAATATGGCCGTGGTGACCAACGACATCTACACCAAAGAAGACGCCAATTTCCTCACGCGTAATGAAGCCATGACGCCGGATCGTATCGTCGGGGTTGAGACCGGCGGCTGCCCGCATACCGCGATCCGCGAAGATGCCTCGATTAACCTTGCTGCCATCGATGTGCTGAATAAGAAGTTTCCCGGTCTTGAGCTGATCATCGTCGAGAGCGGTGGGGATAATCTCGCCGCGACCTTTAGCCCCGAGCTGTCTGATCTCACCTTATATGTGATCGATGTCGCTGCAGGGGAGAAGATCCCGCGCAAAGGTGGCCCCGGCATCACCAAATCCGACCTCTTGATCATCAATAAAACCGATCTTGCTCCGATGGTTGGCGCCTCGCTTGGGGTGATGGATCAGGATGCCAAGCGCATGCGTGGCGAGCGGCCGTTTCTCTTTTCCAATATGAAAACTCAGGATGGTCTGGCCGAGATCATCGCCTTTATCGAGAAACAAGGTTTGCTGACGGCGTCGTAACCGCATCGCAACGGCGGCAATCAGTACAATCAGACATTGAAGGAGAGACCTATGCGTCTATGGCTATTACTACTGCTGGGCGTATCGACAGCAACTTTTGCCCATCCGGGGCATGATCTGATGATCCATTCATCATTGCTTGCCGGGATGCTGCATCCGTTTACCGGTCTTGATCACCTGACCATGGGTCTGGGCTTGGGGTTGCTGATGGCGCGCACTTTCAGGCAGGCGCGTTTTACGGGACTTGCGTTATTGCTGGTGGCGCTGGCGGGTGGTTTTATGCTGGGCATCCAGCATTTGGTCGATAGCCGTGTCGCGGAATACGGCATTATCCTGTCGCTGGTGGTCCTTGCTGTGGCGTTGTGGCAACGCGTAGGTCATTTGTACTTGCCGTTTCTGGCGCTGTTGGGCGTGTTTCACGGGATCGCGCATGGCAATGAACTGGCAGCGGGGGTACACCCTCTGCCATTCATGCTCGGTATGATGATGAGCCTTGCGCTGCTATATCTGCTTGGTGTCATGATCGGGCGCTGGCTGCTGGCGCATTTGCCTGTGAGTCAGCGGCTTGCGGCATTGGCGGCGGGGTTGGTTGCGGTGTTTGAGTTTGCGGCCTGAGATGCGAGCAGGCTTGAGCTTTGATGATCAAGCCTGATTTTAGGATGCGGCTGTTGCTCCGAGCGCGAGTGTCAGTGTCGTTTCAGTCAGCTCTTCAAGATTCACTCGTCCGTTGGGGTTGTACCACATCGCGGTGCCAAAGGTTGCACCGCTGATCAGGCGCCGCCAGATAAAGGTGTCACAGGTCAGCGCCCCTTTGGCCTTTAATTCGTCCAGTACATTCAGCCATAACGTCTCGTACTCTTGCCGCATGGCGAGCAGGGGCTGTTGCTGTTCCTTGGTAATCGCATTCCATTCATAGACCAGCACGGCCATGGCATTGCTGGTATTGCCGTTGATCGACTCCAGCTCGGCGCGGATCAGGGCTTTCAGTTGCGCTTCAGGAGTGTGGTTTTCACTGACGGCACAGTGCATTTGACCAAGATTGTAGATGATGGCCTCAGCCATGACGGCACAAAGAATCTCATCTTTGGATTTGAAATGATGAAACAGGCTACCGGACTGAATGCCGATGAGTTGAGCAAGCTCACGCACTGTGGTTCGCGCATAGCCTTGCTCATGGAAGAGATATGCTGCCGCTCGCAGCACGCGACCACGCGGACTATCGTCCATGCCGCCGATGGAGGGCAGGCTGTACAGCAGTTCGGAGGCTGTGGCGTCGGTCACGGTCATTATTCCTTCAGTTCCCTGATGAC
>JASLEL010000088.1 GCA_030151145.1 Aquirhabdus sp.
AACGGCGGTCAGATGGATCTGGGTCGGTGCTACCGCCAATTGACAATATGTGGTCTGGTTCGCAGTGGCCATAGACGCCAGTGCCTCAGCCAGTTGCTGGGCGGCGAGCCAGCCGGGGTTCATTTTCCAGTTACCGATCACCCAGACCGGGCGCGGGGCAGCAGCAGTAGTTAAACTCGACATAAAATCGGGACACAAGTGGACATTGGCGGCGATTTTAGCCCAAGTCGGCGTACAATCACCATGCCTATCCTGCACGAGATGACTGACATCCGCATACCAGCGATGATGAAAGCCGCATCGGCCTGATGCGATCCGTGGCTTTTCTTCTACAATAGTCACCTGTTGAATGATCATTACTGATGACGAAGGACTTGCGATGACCCGCTCTATTCCATCTGCCTATGCACAATCCGTTGCTGATACACCACATCTGCTGCTCGGGTGCTATCGCCACTATAAAGGACAGGATTATGAGGTGCTGGGTCTGGCGCGTCACTCCGAGACTGAAGCATGGCTCGTGGTCTATCGCTGTCTGTACGGCGACTATGGTCTCTGGGTACGGCCACTGGAGATGTTTACGGAACAAGTCACTGTCGCGGGCGTCCCGCAGCCGCGTTTTGCTTATGTCGGGGAGGATGGTGCCGAGGCAGGCAGTAGCTCGCTGTGATTGTGCGGCATGAGGCAGTCGGCTGGCGGTTCAGGCCGGTGTCGATGCCAGATCAGACGGCGATCATTCAGCGCAAAACGTTACTTAATGTTACGGATTGTACACCTGCCCAGAGTGCGCTATAGTCATACCTACTCACGGAGGTGAGTACCGAATGACGCAATGGATGACACACGCATGTCTGCAACCACTATATCTTTTGGCGGTCTTGCCCGCCAGATTGTCAATGATGGGATCGTCACTGCTGAAGTGATGCAGCGTGCGCTCGCCGATTCTCAACAAGAAAAAGTCTCCCTGATCAGTTACCTGATTTCCAAAAAGATTGCTAAGGCGCAGCAGATCGCATGGATCATCGCGCGCGATTATGGTGATTCGCTGTTTGATCTGAATGCCATCGATACGGCACAGATCCCCAAAGACCTTGTCGATGAAAAGCTGATCCGCCAGTACGCCGCCTTGCCGATCTTCAAGCGCGGTAACCGTCTCTTTGTCGCCATGAGCGACCCGACCAATGCCGAAGCGCTGGATGCCATCCGCTTCAGTACGCGCCTCACGGTTGAGGCCTTGGTGGTTGAAGACGACAAACTCTCCAAAATGATCGAAAAACTCTACGACACCATGTCGGTCAGTGAGTTTTCGGGATTTGGCTCAGATGTGGATCTGGAGCTGGATGAGACGCGGGAAGGTGATAGTGGCAATCCGGACCTCGCCGGTGCCGAAGAAGCACCCGTGGTTAAATTCATCAACAAAATGCTGACTGACGCCATCCGTATGGGGGCGTCCGACTTGCATTTTGAGCCCTATGAAAAGATGTACCGTATCCGCTACCGGATCGACGGCATGATGCGTGAAATCAACCGCCCGCCGATCCAGCTGGCACCCAAGCTGGCGACCCGTCTGAAGGTCATGTCGCAGATGGATATTTCCGAGCGCCGGATGCCGCAGGACGGACGTATCAAGCTGAAAGTCTCCAAGTCCAAATCCATCGACTTCCGTGTCAACTCGCTCCCGACCCTATACGGCGAAAAAATCGTACTGCGTATCCTGGATGCGTCTAGCGCCATGATGGGGATCGATGCGTTGGGCTATGAGCCTGAGCAGAAGGCGCTGTTTATGGAGGCGCTGGAGAGGCCGCAGGGCATGCTCTTGATCACCGGTCCGACAGGTTCGGGTAAAACCGTATCGCTGTATACGGGTCTGAATATCCTCAATACCGCAGATACCAATATCTCCACCGCCGAAGATCCGGTCGAAATCAACCTCGAAGGCATCAATCAGGTCAACGTCAACGTCAAGACCGGTCTGACTTTCGCGGTTGCCCTGCGCGCCTTTCTGCGTCAGGATCCGGATATCGTGATGGTCGGTGAAATCCGGGACCTTGAGACTGCCGAGATCGCGGTCAAGGCGGCGCAGACCGGTCACATGGTGATGTCGACCCTGCACACCAACAGTGCGCCCGAAACACTGACGCGCCTGCGTAATATGGGTGTGCCATCCTTCAATATCGCCACCTCGGTCAATCTCGTGATCGCCCAGCGTCTGGCGCGGCGGCTGTGCTCGCATTGCAAGGCACCGCTAGAGGTCCCACAGGCCAGTCTGAAGCAGATGGGTTTTACCGATGAGGATCTCGCCACGGGCTTTACCATCTATCAGCCGGTCGGTTGCTCTGAATGCCGCGAAGGCTACAAAGGTCGGGTCGGGGTGTACGAGGTGATGAAAGTCACTAACGAGATTTCGCGCATCATCATGGAAGAGGGTACGGCGATCGATATCGCTGATGCGGCGCGTCGATCAGGTTTCCCGGACCTGCGCCGTTCCGGTCTGAAAAAGGTCATGCAGGGCATGACCAGCTTGCAAGAGATCAACCGCGTCACAGGTACTGAGTAAACCGAACATGCTCGGATCGGGATAGACCGATGCAAGGTATGAGATGTGTGGGTGTAAACAAGCAGTATAGGATGTATTGTCAGGCGTCACGTGCTGGCAGTGAATCAAGGACAGCGTCTGATGCCCCTATCAGACCTAAGGCACGAGAACGAACATGGCGACAACCAAAAAAGCTGAAAATAATCTGTTGTTTGTCTATGAAGGCACCAATCGCCGTGGACAAGCGATCAAAGGCGAAATGCCCAGCAAGAATATGGCGCTGGCTAAAGCGGTGCTGCGCAAGCAGGGCATCAATGTCACCAGCATCCGCAAAAAACCCAAGAATCTGCTGTCGTTCATGGGCAAGGGCGGTAAGGTCAAGGCCATGGACATTGCCATCTTTACCCGGCAGTTGGCGACCATGATGAAAGCCGGGGTGCCGCTGGTGCAGTCGTTTGAGATTGTCGCCGAAGGTCTGCAGAATCCGGCCATGCGCGAAGTCGTGATCGGCATCAAGAATGAGGTCGAAGGCGGTAGCAGTTTTGCCAATGCCCTGAAGAAATACCCGCAATATTTTGATGATCTGTTCTGTAATCTGGTCGCCTCCGGTGAGCAGTCCGGTGCGCTGGAAGTCATGTTGGATCGGGTCGCGATCTACAAGGAAAAGAGCGAACTGCTGAAGCAGAAGATCAAGAAAGCGATGAAATACCCCATCGCAGTGATTTGTATCGCGCTCGTCGTGACGATCATTCTGATGGTCAAGGTCGTGCCGGTGTTCAAAGACCTGTTTAACTCATTCGGTGCCGACCTGCCTGCCTTTACCATGATGGTGGTCAAGATGTCGAACTGGATGCAGGCCTACTGGTTCGTTTTGATTATCTCGATCTTTGTCATTGTCGGGGCGTATATCGAGGCGCATAAGCGCAGCGAAGCGTTCCGCGATTTCATAGATAAACTCTCGCTCCGGCTGCCGATTTTTGGTGATTTGGTCTATAAGGGGATCATCGCGCGCTTTAGCCGGACTTTGGCGACGACATTTGCTGCCGGTGTGCCGCTGATCGATGCACTGGAGTCTACCGCGGGTGCGACGAATAACGTGGTGTTTCGCAAGGCCACCATGCAGATACGTGAAGATGTCGCCACAGGTCAGCAATTGCAGTTTGCCATGCGCACCACCAATCTGTTCCCGTCTATGGCGGTACAGATGGTCGGTATCGGTGAAGAGTCCGGTGCGCTGGATGCCATGCTGGACAAGGTTGCAACCCACTTTGAAAACGAGGTGGACAATGCGGTCGATGGTCTGACCTCGCTGATGGAGCCCTTGATTATGGCGGTGCTGGGGATTCTGGTTGGTGGTCTGGTGGTTGCGATGTATCTGCCAATTTTCCAGATGGGTTCGGTTATTTAATGCAGTTTCTCGGTCACTTCATACAGTCTCTTGTGACGATGCTTCACCTCATCAGCGCATCAACCTTCTTGAGCGCGCTGTGTGTGGGGGTGCTGGGTTTATGTGTCGGCAGTTTTTTGAATGTCGTGATCTATCGCCTGCCTCTCATTCTGATGCAGGGCTGGAGGCAGGATTGTACTTTGCTTTTGGCAGAAGAGCGGGCCGAGGAGCAAGGACATGCGGAGGGTGAAGCGATACCCGTGTTGACTGCGGTAACGCCGCAGATGACCTTAAGCACCCCAGCCTCCAGTTGTCCTTCGTGCGGTCATCGCATTCGCTGGTACGAAAATATCCCCCTCATCAGTTGGCTGGCTTTGCGTGGTAAATGCAGTAATTGCAAGACCCCGATCAGTATCCGTTATCCTTTGGTCGAGCTTTTGACCATGCTGGCCAGTTTGACGGTGCTTGCGGTCTTTGGTCCCACGATGCAGATGGTGTGGGCGCTTGGCCTGACATGGGCCTTGATTGCGCTGACAGGGATTGATTTTGATACCCAACTGCTGCCGGATCGCATCACGCTGCCTTTGGCTGGTGCAGGATTATTTGCCAATGTCGAGTGGCTGGGCCCATCGCTGTTTGTCAGCCCGACACAGGCGATTCTGGGTTATGTCTTTGGTTTTCTTGCGCTGTGGATCGTCTATATCCTGTTTAAGCTCGTGACGGGCAAAGAAGGCATGGGCTATGGCGACTTCAAGCTATTGGCAGCGCTGGGCGCGTGGCTGGGACCGATGCAGTTACCGCTGATCATCCTGCTGTCGTCTTTTGTGGGTGCCGTCATCGGGATTGCGCTGTTGATCGTGCGTCGCGCCAATCAGCCTTTTGCCTTTGGTCCCTATATTGCCATTGCAGGCTGGATTGCCCTCCTGTGGGGTAACCAGATCGTCAGTGCCTATCTGGGCCTGTATCATTAAAGAAAGCGTCATCATTAAATCGCCATCATTGATATGGTGATTGAGCCGCTTTCTACCGCAAGCATCTCATTTGTGTCATAGGATCTGATATGCCCCTCATCATTGGTCTGACTGGCGGTATCGGCAGCGGCAAGACTGCTGCCAGCGACTGGTTTACCGCACGTGGTATCACGATCGTCGATGCCGATGTGGTGGCGCGTGAGGTGGTGGCGGTGGGTCAGCCGGCGCTTGAGGAGATCGCGGCGCGCTTCGGCGCGTGGGCGCTGAATGCCGACGGCACGCTGAACCGCACGGCGATGCGTGAGCATGTCTTTGCTCATCCTGAAGACCGTCGTGCGCTTGAAGCCATTACCCATCCACGTATCCATGCCAGTATGCTGTCCCAGTTGGCGGGTGCGGCATCGCCCTACGCCTTGCTCGTATCGCCGTTACTACTTGAGTCGGGGCAGGCGGGCTTAGGTCGTTTGTGTCAACGGATCTTGGTCATTGATGTCCCGGAGCATCTGCAGCATCAGCGGGCATCCGCACGCGATGGCCAGACCGAGGAGTCCATCCAGCGCATCATGCAAGCCCAGTTGCCCCGTGAGAAGCGCTTGGCCGCAGCCGATGATGTCGCGGTCAATGATGGCGAGCTGGATCACCTCTATCAGCAGCTAGAAGCCCTGCATCAGCAGTACCTGCAATTGGCTCAGGCGCAGACCTGAGCCTTTGCGCCTGATGTTTGTCGTCGTGGCAGTCATGGTCCGCGACTGACAAACACACACGTATCGGCGAAAATGGGCTAGAATATCGCTCCTGTATGTCCTCGCCCAAGGTTTTCGCCATGACCGCCTCTGTCTCGCCTGCCGCTGCTGCCCCCGCCCGTCTGAATACGGTCGAAGAGCTGATCGCCGATATCCGTGCCGGTCGTATGGTCATCCTCATGGATGATGAAGACCGCGAAAACGAAGGTGATCTGGTCATGGCGGCAACCCATGTCCGTCCTGAAGACATCAATTTCATGATTACCCATGCCCGTGGCCTCGTCTGTCTGACCCTGTCGCGCGAGCGCTGTGCGCAGCTCAATCTGCCCCTCATGGTCGAGCGTAATGGTGCATCGCACGGCACCAACTTTACCCTGTCGATTGAAGCCGCCAAAGGCGTTACCACCGGTATCTCTGCCGCCGAGCGTGCGCTGACCATCCAGACAGCGGTCGCCCCGATGGCCAAGCCTGCCGACATCGTGCAGCCGGGACATATTTTCCCGCTCATGGCACAGCCCGGTGGTGTCCTGCATCGCGCCGGTCACACCGAAGCCGGCTGCGATCTGTCGCGCCTCGCTGGCCTTGAGCCTGCCTCGGTGATCTGTGAGATCATCAAGGAAAACGGCGAGATGGCGCGTCGTCCTGACTTGGAAGTCTTTGCCGCCCAGCATGGCCTCAAGATCGGCACCATCGCCGACCTGATCCAGTATCGCATCCTGAATGAACAAACCGTCGAGCGTGTCGAGTCGCAGCCAATCCATACTGCCTATGGCGACTTCACCCTGCATCGCTACCGCGAATACGGCAGCCCCGACACTCATGTCGCGCTGGTGCGTGGCAATCCGGCCGATGGGATCTCAACAGTGCGTGTGCATGCCCTGAACCCGTTGCGTGACCTGTTTCAGGTGCACTGTCAGGGCAAGCCTAACTGGACGCTGGATGCGGCGCTGAAAGCCATTGCGGAGAGCCCACGTGGCGTGCTGGTCTGGATCAGTCAAGGTGAGACGGTAGACTTAGGTGCGGCACTGGATGCGCTACAGCAGCCGACCAGCCCGGCATCGACGGCACACTATCGCTCCATCGGCGTTGGTGCTCAGATTCTGCGTGACTTGGGTGTGCGCCAGATGCGCCTCTTAAGCTCGCCGTTACGTTTTAATGGCTTGTCCGGCTTTGGCCTTGAGATCGTGGACTATGTCTCGTCCAATCCGACGGCTCAGTAAATTTTTAATAGCAGTTTTATATAGTTGCTTTTAATAACCGCTTTTTGATAACCGTTTTTTATAACTGATAGCGGGATCGGGTGTTTTTATCCTGATCCCCACATGTGATGGAAGGAATTGTGTATGAGTATCCAAGTCATTGAAGGTCAACTGCATCAGGGCAACGAAGGCAAATACGCCATCCTCGTCGGCCGTTTTAACAGTTTTGTGGTCGAAGCCCTGCTGGACGGTGCACTGGATACCTTAAAGCGTCATGGTGTCGATGAGAGCAACATCACCATCGTGCGTGCCCCGGGTGCCTGGGAACTGCCAATCGTGGCCAAGAAGCTCGCCGCCAGCAAAAAATACGACGCCATCATCGCACTGGGTGCCGTGATCCGTGGCGGTACCCCACACTTTGACTTCGTCGCGGGTGAATGTGCCAAGGGTCTGGGCGTGGTTGGCCTCGAATTCGGTCTGCCGGTGATTTTCGGTGTACTGACCACCGACAGCATCGAGCAGTCGATCGAGCGTGCCGGTACCAAAGCCGGTAACAAAGGTGCCGATGCGGCCATCACCGCCATCGAAATGGTCAATCTGCTGAAGGCGCTGTAATGACTCAAGACCGCTCTTCCCATGTATCGTCGTCCAATACCACGGGTGGTTTTGGTTATCCGACCACCTATGCTGCCAAGCGCAAGGCGCGTCGTTTCGCCATGCAGGGGCTGTATGAGTGGCTGATGACGCGTAATCCGTCGCATGAGATCGAAGCCCGTACGCGTGCCGACAATCACATGCACAAGACCGACATCGTCTACTACCACGAGCTCCTAGTGCAGACCATCCGTCAGCATGACAGTCTGGAAGCCATCCTGCTGCCTGCGCTGGACCGCGAGCTGGACGCGCTGAATGTCGTTGAGCATGCGATTCTGCTGATCGGTGTCTATGAGATGCGTGATCATCTCGAGATCCCGTATGCGGTGGTGATCGATGAAGGCGTCGAGCTGGCCAAGCATTTTGGCGCGACCGACAGTCATAAATACATCAACGGTGTGCTGGATCGTTTGGCGCGTGAGTTACGTCCTGAGGAATACGCCGCCAAGAAAGGCCTTCCACCACAGGCGGATGATTCCGAAGAATGATTTCTTTGACGTGGCGGTTGGCAGCACGGGGGTAAAAGATAAGTCCGTATGGATGAATTTGACCTGATCCACCGCTATTTCAAACGTACCGCATCATCATCGGGTCTCGTGTTGGGCATCGGTGATGATGCGGCGCTGCTTCAGCCGCCGTCGGACCATGAGCTGGTCATTACCAGCGACACCCTGATCGCCGGACGGCATTTTCCGCTGCATACCGCACCTTTTGACATCGGCTGGAAAGCCGTCGCCGTCAATCTCTCCGACCTTGCCGCCATGGGCGCAACCCCGCACAGCATCCTGCTGGCCTTAAGTCTGCCTGCGGCCGATGAGGCATTTCTGGCAGAGTTCAGTCGTGGCTTGTTCGCCTTATGCGATCAGGCCGGCGTGGCGCTGATCGGTGGTGATACCACGCGCTCGCCCATCTTATCCATCACCATCACCGCCTTGGGCTTTGTGCCGCGCGGTCAGGCGATCCGGCGCAGTGGGGCGCAGGCAGGCGATCTGGTGCTGGTGTCGGGTTGTATCGGCGATGCCGCCTATGCCTTACGGTTTCTGGATCAACCTGAAGGCGCACGCCTGCGCGCGCGGCTGGATCGTCCGACGCCGCGACTGACGCTCGGTCAGGCACTCCGCGGCTATGCCTCGGCGATGCTGGATGTGTCGGATGGTTTAGCGCAGGATCTGGGGCATATCCTGACGGCTAGCAATGTGACGGCGATGCTTGATCTGGCACAGGTGCCGCGCGCACG
>JASLEL010000136.1 GCA_030151145.1 Aquirhabdus sp.
CGAGCACAGGCTGACTGTATTACTCGGCACCAATGGTCCCAGATTGGCGGGCTGATTCATAGTCAGCCACCATCCCGGCTGCGCGACATCAGCGGCAGGCGTGCCGGGCCACAGGATTTTGGTGCTTTGCAGACTCAATGACAGCGGTGTGTTGACCGGCAGCGAATGCACAAAGCCCAGCGGCTCGACGAAATTCACCTTGGCCTGAATGTTCGACACCGTACCATACATATTGACCCAGAGCTTGTTGCCTGCGCCAGAAACCAATCCACAGGCGATACCGAACAGCACATCACTACACGAGGTAACGGTGGCCTGTACCGGTCCACCTTGCGTACCGGTTGAGCCGCCGCTCACGGGATAGTAGCCATTCGCTGGCGTGTAGCCTGTGTTTTGCTGCGGGCCGGGATTGGGATTACAGGCGCTGGCACCCGCGCCGCAATCGTTATTATCCGTGCCATTACCCACGACGACATTGGGCAGGGTCACGGTCGGCGACACCGTCAGTTGCGTGATACGGCTACCATTGATGAGCGGTCCCGGGACACTGAAGTACAGATTATGCCCATTGGCAGGACTCGTCCCTCCCACACCGCCCGGACCACCGGGCTGACCCAGATTGGCGTCGCCAAATCCCGGAATCCAGAACGACCCTTGCGTCAGCTGAAAACCCGCAGTCACAGCAGAAAACAGACTCAGGATCTGGCCCTGCAGCGTGCCGTTGATCGTGTAGTAAGGTGAACCGACCTGATTGGTGGTTTTGCCTGCAGGATCGGGATAATAGACGGGGAACTGGATGGGCGATGTCGCCACATAGCCGTTTAGCGTACCGCTACTGTCGGACTGGATCGGAATATATCCCGACAGGGTCCCAATCCCATTTGGACTGTTCGTATTTTGACCCGCCTGCAGCAAGCCATTGGCCGCCGCAGCACCCAGCTGGATGCCGACCACCTGACGCTGCGACAGTTGGGTGGGATTGGCGATCGCCAGACGCAGGAAAGGATTGTTCAGTATGGCATCACAACTGGCGACGCTGCTGGCAGAACAGGCCGAATTGGTCGCAGGGTTGCCGCTTAAGCTGACATTGCTCAGGTCGATATCACAGCCTGGTCCATTCACCCCGCCACAGCCGAGTTGTAAATGCTGGATGTTGGCATTGAGATTGATATCGGCATTCAGCCCCAGCGTAAAAAACCCGAAATTGGAGGTGCCGGAGCCTGAAGGCGCGGTATACGCGGTATAAAAAGCCGCCTGACCGCTCACATCGCGCAGGTGTGACTCATCCAGTGGTGTCAGCGTAGCGTGGGCGACGTTGCCGAGCAACCATAAGACAAACGGCAGCATAGCCTGTGCAAGTGTGGTCTGGGAAATCTGACTCATCGGTGGCGGTGTCCTGTGATTTGTTGCAGCGGCTCGCACGAAAGCGCGCAAACCCGCAAATCTATTACACCTTTTACTTTACCATCCAATTAATAAAATTAATATGACATTTAAATGATTATCATCTTGAATAAATGACATTTTTATGAATTTACCCGAACTATGGATGGCATGAGCTGCCATCATCCCGCGTCTGTATCTCCTGTAAGCCCTGGCGATAGGCACCCGGGCTGGTATCTGTCCAGAGTTTGAAAGCCCGGTGAAATGAGCTGGGCTCGGTAAAGCCCAGCTGGTGAGCAATCTCAGCAATACTGAGGGTCGTCTCACTCAGCAAGGCAATGGCCTGTGCGCTGCGGATGTCATCCTTGATGGCGGCAAAGCTCTGTCCTTCATCATGCAGACGACGGCGCAGGGTGGACGAGGTGGTACGCAGTTGCCGGGCAAGCGCGGTGAAATCGGGCCATGCCTCGATAGGCTGTGCCTTTAGGATCGTGCGCACGCGGGTGACCCAGCCATGATCATGCCGATAGCGGACCAAGAGATTGCCCGGCGCATGGCGTAAAAAGCGCTTGAGTGCCTCCTCCGTGCGGATGGTCGGCAGCGACAAATAACCGGCATCGAAGATCAAACGCGTCTGTCCTTGCTCAAAATGCACCGGCACGCCAAAGAACTGCTGATAGTCGGCACGATCAGGCGGTGCGGCACAGGCGAAGTCGAGGCGTTGCAAGGGAATACGCCGTCCGATCAGCCAGCAAGACACACCCAGCAGAATCAGCCAGTAGATGCGAAATGCCAACGCCGGATGAGGGGTATGATCGCCCACGAGGACGATATGTGCTTTGCCATCCAGCACCGTCATCTGCCCATAGGGCTCATCCAGCACGACACAGAGGAACTTCAGCGCGCGAGACAGGGCTTTTTCAAGCGTGCCTGCATGCAGCATCACCTGACATAGCAGCACAAAGCTGCCGCGCCGCATGGGATGCGAGGACATGCCCAAAAACTCGTCGTTGCAGGCATCCGCCAAAGCCAGCCATAGCTGACCGTATTGCTGCTTGGTCAGGGTCGGGCTGAGTGCCGGAGAGAATCCTGCCCCCTTGAGCATCTGAGCCACATCAATCTGCTGATCCTGCAGCCAAGTGAGTGCATCTGCAATGAAGCGGGAGGAGAGCGCGTGCTGTTCCATGGGATGGGCTTCGATCTCATGTGGTAAATCTGCTCAAAATTCTGATTGAGTTTGTCATTGATTGCAACGCCGCCCCTGCCTACCATCGCCGTAAATCTACTCAGGAGAGGCAGTGATGAATATCAATGGCGTGGTGGCACTGGTCACGGGCGGGGCATCGGGTCTGGGCGGCGCGGTCGTCCGACAGCTCGCGGCAGGAGGCGCATCTCTGGTCATCGTCGATCTGAATCAGGGTCTGGGCGAGCAATTGGCTGCGGAAGTCGGCGGGATCTTTGTCAAAGCCGACGTGACCAGTGAAGATCAGATCGAGCAGGCGCTGGATACTGCAGAAAAACATTATCAGAAAAAAGTGCGCATCGTGGTCAACTGTGCCGGCATCGGCCCACCCGGCAAAGCCGTAGATCGTGAAGGCAAAGCACTGCCGCTCAGTGATTTTGCCCGCATCATCAATATCAATCTGATGGGCAGCTTTAATGTACTGTCCAAGTTCGTCGCCCGCCTGCATCAGGAGCCGGTCGATGGCGAAGAGCGCGGTGTGATCATCAATACTGCCAGTGTCGCGGCATTCGACGGTCAGATCGGTCAGCCTGCCTATGCGGCCTCCAAGGCCGGTGTGGTCGGCATGACGCTGCCCTTGGCGCGCGAGTTTGCCCGCTATGGCATCCGCGTCATGACCATTGCCCCGGGGATATTCCTGACGCCACTGCTGGAGAGCCTGCCGCAAAATGTACAGGATGCGTTGGGCGCGCAAGTGCCATTCCCGAGCCGTCTGGGCCAGCCCAAGGAGTTTGCGCAATTGGTCGAGAGCATTATCGCCAATCCCATGCTGAATGGTGAGGTGATCCGTCTGGACGGCGCAATCCGCATGGCCCCGAAATAATACATATGCCGCAAAACGGGGAACGGCGCGGCTTATTGTCTTGCCGTGCCCTGCTCGTTTTTTTTAAAGATAAAGAGATCAGATGATGAATATTCAAAAACGCTGGATGGATGCAGAGCTGGAGTCATATCGGGACTCGGTGCGTCGCTTTGTCCAGACCGAAATCGCCGCGCACAGCGAGAAATGGGCCAAGCAGCAGCATATCGACCGCGACGTCTGGAAACGCGCAGGCGATCTGGGCCTGCTGCTCGCCGATGTGTCCGATGAATATGGTGGCAGCGGCGGCAACTATGCCCATATGGCGGTGATGTTTGAGGAGCTGTGCTATGCCGGAGACCGGGCTTTCGGTCTGCATGTGCATGCGATTGCCGCGCACTATATCCTCAATCTCGGCACCGATGCACAAAAGCAAAAATACCTGCCGCTCCTCGCCTCAGGTGAGATGATCGGTGCAATCGCCATGTCTGAACCGGGCGCCGGGTCGGATCTGCAGGGCGTGCGGACCAAAGCCGTGCGCGAGGGTGATGAGTATGTGATCAGCGGTTCCAAGATCTTCATTTCTAATGGCTACCTCGCAGATCTGATCATCGTCGTCGCCAAGACCAATCCTGAAGCGGGCGCCAAAGGCATTTCGCTGTTTCTGCTCGAAACCAAAAACGCCAAAGGCTTTAAGGTCGGACGTATCCTTGAGAAGCTGGGCCAGAAGGGTCAGGACACCTGTGAGCTGTTCTTTGATGAGGTGCGGGTACCGGCCAACAGTCTCTTGGGCGGCACAGAGGGCAAAGGCTTCTATCACCTGATGAGCGAACTGCCCTATGAGCGCCTGATGCTGGCGGTGGCGGCCATGGCGGCGATTGAGCGTGCACTGGATCTGACCGTGACCTACGCCAAAGAACGCAAGGCCTTCGGCGCCAAACTGATCGACATGCAAAACACCCGCTTCAAACTCGCCGAAATCAAAGCGCAGGCGGTGATGGCGCGTGCCTTCGTCGATGACTGTATCTTAAAGCAGATCGATGGCAAGCTCGACACGGTCACAGCGTCCATCATCAAGCTCAATCTGAGTGAGCTGGAATGCAAAGTGATGGATGAATGTCTGCAGCTCTTTGGCGGCTACGGCTATATGCTGGAGTACCCGATCGCGCATATGTATGCCGATGCCCGCGTACAGCGCATCTATGGCGGCACCAGCGAGATCATGAAGGAAATCATTGCCCGCTCGCTGTGATGAGAACGGCAACCGCCGATTGCGGGCGATCCCTCATCCAGATATCGGAATGCTGCCCTGACAAAAAACGCCGTCCACATACGAACGGCGTTTTTTTGATTGATCAAGGGATATATACACTGGACGATCTGGATATCAACCATGAGTGCATCAGCATTGATTCATGTGCGCTGAGATGTGCCTGTATCCGCCGCCGACTGACACGGTAGTCGCCATGGGCAGTTCAACTGTGCTGGCTGCTGGGCAGGTCCTCTGCCGTCACCTGTATGGGGTGATCCGGCCATTAAGTGCGTCAGCGTGCCTCACAGGCATCAAGCGCCGTAGACGAAGCTTTGAGAATAAAAAAAACCTGCATGAAGCATTGAGCGATCATAATCATGCAGGCTATAACTGGGAAACCCAGAACCGCTTTGTCAGCGTGCAGACAGGTGCTGCACGATGACGGTATATAAACTGAACAAGGTCTTAATAAACCCTATTTTCTAATGATCTTTTAAATATTTTTATCAATATCAATCCAGCACGCAAACAGTGGATAGCCATTAATAATCATCGGCGGCCCAGCACGATGTGCATAAAATCCCGCTTTGCGCAACAGTCTTTCCACCCCCACCGGAGACACGGTAATCAGCCGTTTGGCACCCTTTTTCGCTGCACACTCAATCGCCGCCTGCAATAAACCAATGGCAACCTCAGAAGAAAACTGCCCCTCATGCACGGCATTCTGATGCGTCAAATCCACCGCAGCAAAGCGGGAAAGCTCCCAAATCTCACTGGAGCAAGGCAAAGGCAAGCCTTGAGGTAACAACTGCGGAAACACCTCACCCAGCAAATAGGGCTTATCCGTAGGTAATAACCGTGCACACCCCGAGATCTGATCATCCTGATCCTGAGCCACGACATACACCGTGTCTGCGCGATCAAATTGATCGGCCTCTTTACCATTCTGGGAAACCAGAGACCAGCCTAACTTTTCTACAAACACTTGATGACGATAATGCGCAACTCGAAAATACAGATCGCTGGTTAAATTTTCACAATTCCCTGTGATAAACCTCATATCCTACCACCCCGAAATATCGTTAGTCCGAGGCGGCATTTCAGCGTATAAACAACGCGCGAATAACTGATAATTCTTACAGGTTGTTATGAGTAGTTCAGTGACTTAAGATCTCTCATTTGTGATCCCAGAATCTCATTTTTTAATGTTGCTTCCCATGACAAATAACGATCAACCAGCTGCGCAGTTAAATCCAAGGTATCGTCTAGCCCAAAATCCT
>JASLEL010000245.1 GCA_030151145.1 Aquirhabdus sp.
CTCGGATGGTGTGCGGGTCGGCATCATACTGCAACTCGACAAGATCAGCGCCGTGACTATGCCTGCACACCACCCCATGATAGAAAATATCTGGCTGTTCCTTGCCAAAGGTTTCAGGACTTCTGTCCGCAATGCGCTACCCGGTTGTCTTGGTAATTGCATCATTGCCGCCTCCTACTCATCATGCAAAGCCCGTGCGTAAGGCTATTTTTATCCGTGATGATGCCATCATCGCCGGATCATATGACCAATACCGTATCGTAAACCACTGCTTATGATCACTTAAAAAACCTGCACATCACAACATGAGCCCATATCGACAATCATCAAGACGACGGCCATCCACGCAATCCGACTCTTATGCACGCTGATAGACCTTGAGTCCATGTACATAGGTGTGCTCAATGTTGCGGTCATCTCCGAGCATGAGGAGGACAAACAGTCCTTCCTCAATCGTCTGACAGCGCGCCTGCCTGAACTGCTGCAGAGGCGTTGCCAAGGGGTCCAGTACGATAAAGTCCGCTTCCTGCCCAATATTAAAATTACCGATCCGGTCCGCCAGATCCAGCGCCTCCGCACCACCCAAGGTCGCCAGGTACAGGGACTCCAACGCAGAGAGACTGTAACCCTGCAACTGCATGACTTTATAGGCTTCGTTCAGCGTCTGTAGCAGGCTAAAGGACGTACCGCCGCCGACATCCGTGCCCATGCCGACCCGCACTTCTTTGCGCCATGCCTCTGCCAGCCGAAACAGCCCGCTGCCCAGAAAGAGATTGGACGTCGGGCAGAACGCGAGAGAAGATTCGGTACGATGTAGACAATCCCATTCCTCATCCTCCAGATGAATGCCGTGGGCAAACACGCTGCGGCGCCCAGTCAGACCATAATGATCATAGACATCCAGATAGCTCGTGCGCTCTGGAAATAGCGCCCGCACCCATGCGACCTCGGCTTGATTCTCACTTAAGTGCGTATGCACATAGACATCGGGAAATTCCGTCCGTAGACGCTGAGCGGAGGCGAGCTGCTCAGGGCTTGAGGTCGGCGCAAAGCGCGGTGTGAGGGCATAGAGCAACCGATCATGCCCATGCCAGCGCTCGATCAACGCACGGCTGTCGTGATAGGCAGACTCCGGGGTGTCACATAGCTCCGCCGGGGCATGACGATCCATCATCACTTTGCCTGCGATCAGACGCATGTGGATCCGTGATGCCGCCGTAAAGAGCGCATCCACAGACGCTGGATGCACGGTGGCAAACACGAGGGCTGTGGTCGTGCCATGCTGCAGGAGTTGCTGGATAAAGAAATCCGCCACCGCTTGCGCATGCAGAGGATCGCCAAACTGCGACTCCACCGGAAAGGTATGCTTATTGAGCCAGCTTAAGAGCTGCTCGCCATAGGCCCCGATCATCTCGGTCTGCGGATAGTGGATATGGGTATCGATAAAACCCGGCACGATCCATTTGCCCGGATAATGCGTGACAGGAACATCGGGATAGCGCCGTTGCCCCTCCTCCCAGTCGCCAAACCAGCGTACCCGCCCTGCGCGAATCACCAGCAGGCCATCCTCGATATAGCGGAATTGATCTGCAATCTCGCTAGGCTCAGATACCACCTGCTTAAAATCCAGAAAGCAGCCTCGAATGGCCTGATCGGTATGGCCGTGATCTGCATAAGCCTGATCTGTATAAGCCTGTTGCGACGCATCACTCATATGAATCTCAGATCCCACTTAGGCTTGATAGGGATGGTGGCTATACCAGTGATCCGCGATGTCGGCCCGACGGCAGATCCAGACCTGGTCATGCTGCTGCACATAGTCCAGAAAGCGCTGCAAAGCAGCAAAGCGCGCCGGACGCCCCAAAATGCGGCAATGCATGCCGATCGACAGCATCTTGGGGCACGTCTCGCCCTCGGCGTACAGCACATCAAAGGCATCCTTGAGATACTGATAAAACGCCTCGGCATGATTAAAGCCCGCCGGACTGGCAAACTTCATGTCGTTGGTGTCCAGCGTATAGGGAATGATCAGATGGGGGCGGGTCTGGCCGTCACGATTGGTCAGTGTGGTCCAGAACGGCAGATCATCGCCGTAGTAGTCACTGTCATAGCGGATAGCATCGAACTCAGCCAAGAGCTGCCGCGTACGCGGACTGTCGCGACCCGTATACCAGCCGATCGGCGTCTCGCCAAAGAGTGTACGCAGCACCGCCAAGGCTTGAGCCATATGCAGCCGCTCAGTCTTTTCATCCAGATGCTGGTAATGCAGCCAGCGCATGCCGTGCGACACCACATCGTAGCCCTGCTGCCGTATCGCATTGACCACCTCTGGGTTACGCGCCAAGGCCATCGCCACACCAAAGACCGTCAACGGCAGTCCGCGCCGCGCAAACTCACGATGAATCCGCCAGAAACCTGCCCGCGAGCCATACTCATACAGCGAATCCATCGACATATGCCGATCATGGTAACTCTCGGCACCACTGATCTCGGACAGGAACTGCTCGGAGCCGCTATCGCCATGCAGTACATGTCGCTCGCCACCCTCTTCATAGTTGAGGACAAACTGTACGGCAATGCGGGCTTGATGCGGCCAACGCGCGTGTGGTGGGTTCGCGCCATAACCCCGCATGTCGCGCGGATAATTCGACTGTAATTCTCGAATCAAAGCCGCCGCATCCAGATCATCAATTGTCATGGCTGTACTCCCCCGAACGACGCTTGCAAAATCAGTCATCTCACCGTTTCAGATCATCATGGTCTCAACCATATCTCTGGGTGCAAGAGCTATACCAGCCACGATCTCATACACGACCACAAAT
>JASLEL010000307.1 GCA_030151145.1 Aquirhabdus sp.
GCGTTACAAAGCTTGGGCTGGCAGTTGGATCAGGCGTCAATCTTGATTTTGGGTGCAGGCGGTGCGACACGCGGGGTGATCCTGCCCTTAGCTGATGCGGGTGCGCAACGCATCACCATCGCCAATCGCACCTTAAGCCGCGCAGAATCTCTCCAGAACGACCTCGCACCCTTAATCCCAGCCACGACTACACTTGACACACTGGCCCTGGATCAATTGCACGGCGAGTATGATCTGGTGATCAATGCCACTTCGGCCAGCCTGTCGGGAGATGCGCTGCAACTGCCTGCCGCTCTCGTATTCCACCATGCCTACGAGATGGCCTATGGCAAACCGTCTGATTTTTTGGATCAGGCACGCGCTCGCGGGCTGCCGACGGCTGAAGGACTGGGCATGCTGATCGGACAGGCTGCGGAAGCCTTCTATGTCTGGACCGGTGTGCGACCTTCGACCAACATTCAACTGTAAAGCCCTCTCGGCAAAAACACAGTCAACCTAACTCAGCAAAGCAATCAATCAGAAAATCCATCACCGCCCGTACCGTCGGCGTGTGATGGAGGTCCGCATGCACCGCAAGCCAGATCTCACGGAACATCGGCGCTTCCCCCATATCGAGTCGTACCAGACCACCCGTGGCTGTCGCAGCCTTACCCAGAAAGTCTGGCAATACCACCACCCCCACCCCTGCCGTCGCCGCGATGCGCTGAATCTCCGGCGTATTGGTACGGATCACCACCTGCCGCGACCCGATCACCGCACGCAGCCAATGCTGCTGCAGCGAGTGGTCCAGACTGTCGTCGAGCGCGATGAACTCATACTGCTCAGGCGGCGTCGCCGCAACATACTGCGGTGCGGCATAGAAGCCAAACGGCAAGACGCCCAGCTTACGCCCCACCAGTCCCTCCTCGGTCGGTCGGACCAGACGCACTGCGATATCCGCCTCGCCACGCGGTAGCGAAGCCAAGCGCGTCTCGGCAATGATGCGCAGATGGATACCGGGATAGGCCGCGCGCAACTGCCCCAGACGTGGCACGATAAAGGCCGCCGCGGTCGAAGGCGGCACACTCAAGGACACCTCGCCTGCGACCTGCTGCTGCCCAGCACGCGCCACGCGCTCAATAGAGAAAGCCCCCTCATCCATCTGGCAGGCCAGCTTTGAGATACGCTCGCCATCGCAGGTCAAGGTATAGATGCGGGCGCGCCGATCAACGAGTTTGAGCTGCAGCGCCGCCTCCAGTGCCGCGATACGTCGCGCTACCGTGGCATGATCCACACGCAGCACACGCGCCGCTGCCGACAGTGATTTTTCGCGGGCAAAGACCGCAAAGTAATGCAGATTTTCCCAATCAATCATGGTGCATTTTTTCACAAGTGAAGTGTAGTTCTGTGGAATTGTACGCCAATACGATTCGGCGCACTATGGCAACTCATCGGTATATCATTGAGATACGCCCCACGCGTAAAGGAGGAGCCTGTGAACACACAAGCCAGCCATTCGACCCTTGAGACCAGACCTCAGGCCGTCTTAAGACCCCAAAGCCAGACTCAGCAAATGGCTTACCTCGGTATCGTGCTGACCACGTTCTTTTGGGGCTCCAACTTTAATGTCGGGGCTTACATTATCCAGCACCTGACGCCACTGGCCGCCGCCGCAGAGCGTTTTGTCATTGCATCGACCTTGCTGCTTGTGATCTTTGGGTTCATGGGTCGGCTGCGCATGACTGTGCTGCGCCAGAACGTGTATGTCTTTATCGCCATCGGCATCCTCAGCGTGGTCGGCTTTAATACCGCCATGTTCTTCGGTCTGCACACGACTACGCCGGTCAATGGCGCACTGATCATGGCCACTACCCCACTTTCGACGCTCGCGCTCGCCATCGTCTTTGAGGGTGAACGTCTGACCGTGCACAAGGTCATTGGTCTTTTGATAGGCTTGTTTGGCGTGGTACTCGTCGTCACGCATGGTCAACTGATGCATCTGGCAGGACTCAAAGTCGCCATCGGTGACCTCATCATTCTGGGTGGCAGTCTGTCCTGGTCTGCCAGTACCATTGTCTCGCGCCGCTTTGTCCGCGCATCGACCCCGCTTGAGACCACCGCGTTCTCCATGCTGTTCGGTACTTTGGGGCTTGTCGCTTTAAGCGTCATCTTTGAGCATCCGCTTACCAGCATTGCCTCAGCCCCGCCGCTCACCCATGTCGCCATCCTGTACCTGTCAGTCTTTGGCTCTATGCTGGCTTATTTGCTCTGGTTCAACGGCATCCAGCAGGTCGGCTCCAGCCGTGCGACAGCCTTCTTTAACCTTGTACCTGTCTTTGCCATGCTGGTGTCAATGATTTTCGGTGTACTGCCCAATCCGGGACAAATTTTTGGTACACTGTGCGTCGTCTTTGGCGTGGTATTTACGACGGGCATGCTGCCTTCCATCGGCAACATCTGGCGTCCGCACCACCACCCGCCAAAAACAACGCCCTAACACAAAATGCTCAAAAAAGTAATGGCGCAATCGCCATTACTTTGGCGAATCGACAACCATGTAAAACGGCAGACGACCGTTTATGATTCGCCCGAGCGAAAACTCATCATTTATTTATGTGTTGATAGGACCATTATGCCAGCCTACAAAGCCCCCCTACGCGACGTTCGCTTTCTGATGAACGAAATGTACGACTTCCAAGCCCACTTTGCCACCCTGTCGAACGGCGCCCTCGCCGATGCCGACACCGTGGACATGATCCTGGAAGGTACTGCCGATCTGTGTGAAAACGTACTTGCTCCCCTGTATCAATCTGGCGACCAAGAAGGCTGTCATTTTGAA
>JASLEL010000449.1 GCA_030151145.1 Aquirhabdus sp.
TGTTCATGATCACACCCTCAGCGATTATAAAACGGCTTATAAAAATGATGCGTGCTGGTGCTCTGAAACAGTCTTTATTTTACCACGCTATTCAGGGTGATGCGCAAAAATTGGGCGGTGGGTATACACTAGACTTGTCAGGATGCCAAGGACGATTGGCTGGATGAGACGCCCGAGCAAGGGTGATGGAGTGCTATATGAACGGTGAACCATATTATCAGGATGCATTTGCAATGATGCAGACCGATGATCCTGATCTGGCGACTGTCTTTGATTTGCTGACGCAAGCCATGTCCGAAGGTTCCGCTTCAGCGACCTATGCGGTAGCCACGTGGTATCTGCATGGTCGCTTTGTTGACACAGATATCACACGTGCGATGCCATTGCTTAAACAGGCCGCCAAGGCAAATCACCCCGACGCGCTCTATGATCTGGCGATCTCGTATGAGACTGGGATAGGCGTGCGCAAAAATACACCCAAAGCGTTCCGGGGCTATCTGAAAGCGGCACTCTATGGTGATAAGCAGTCCGTATATGAGGTGGGCAGGTGCTATTTTTACGGGATCGGGATTAAGAAGGATCGCAAATTGGCAGAGATCTGGTTTGATCGTGCCGAAGACTTGGGGGTCAGTTAGCGAGATCAAGGAGTATAGACATGCTAAAAAAAGTAAAGACACTGACCTTGTCTCAGCAGCTCGCATGGGCTGGATTCATCTGCTTTTTACTGTCCCTGATTTTGCCAGCCTTTCAAATGATGCTCTTTGGTCAAGTCACCTTTGAGGGCTGGCGGGCACTTCTCATCAGCCTTGTATGCTGGGTTGATAAGGAGAGTTTCTCTCTCGATGGCATACGATTCCTCTTTGAGGGTCTCTCGGGATTTTGGAATGTCATCTTTGTGATTGTGCCGCTAGTCCTGATGCGATCTCCAATGCCGCGCAGGATCTGTCAGCTTATGATCGCGTCAGCGTTGGGCTTGGTGGTAGCTATCTCATCATCTTGGGCGTTATCAGATGTGATCGAGCATTTTGAAGTGGGCTTTTGGGTCTGGCTTGCAGGCTATGTGCTGTTGATCATGGCTGTGCTGACGGCGTATTTTGCAAAAAATATGACCTTAGGACAGCACACTCAAGGTTAAGCCGGTACTGGGGAAGACTTTAGGCGACAGCCCATACAACAAATCAGTCTGTTCAAAAAATCAAAAAGGTGACCGTGATCAACTTAGGGATCTCTAAAGATCAATGAGAGAAGGTCAATTTGACCTTCCCCGTCTGCCAAGGGATGGGGCTTTTAGCAGGTCATACGTGAAGAATGGATAGATAGATGAGGTATCCGCCTAATATCATCATTAAGGTAAAAGTCCCTGCCGCACCAACGAGCCTAAAGGGATTGGGCGCACGCATCGGTAAACCAATAAAGTGGGCAATTCGGAATAGAATCAGCAAAGCGCCAGCGACTTTGAGCCACATAGACTCGCCTTGGGCGGACTCGATCAGTCCCATGAGAATCAAGATCAGTGGGACGTTTTCGATAAAATTGGCATGTGTGCGGATGCGAATGATGGCATCGGCATTGCCACCGTCACCCAGCGAAATGCCATGATGAGTCCTCGCCAATACCACGCGAAGCGCCAAGATAACCGCAAGAATGCCAGAGACGCCAGCTGTCAGCATGGTAATGGGAAGCATCAGCATATTCTTATCCTTTATTTGCTTACGATGAATTGGAATGCATTTACTTTAGACAATCAAAGGCTTTTGTCAATCACAAACTGTGATGGTGTGGTCAAGTCGGTTATGGGAAGGTTGGTCGTGTGGTTATGGTAGTAGAAACATCTGAAAATGCAGATATGGTTTTATATTGTTTAGAAAACCATGAAATCCTAACGGGGTGGGTTCAGATGGTACATCTTCAATGATATAGATGATGTTATCACTCTAGCCAAGATATCAATAGCCTGTTTTTAAATAATATTTAATTAAAAAAATTATAAACCATGCACTGCACCATAAAAATTATCTGTAGTTGTAAATTGTGTCCGTGTTTTGATCGATTTTTGCTTGTTGATATCTGTGTCAATTTCGGCACGATTTGAAAGGATTTTCAATATGAGCATGACAAATAAAATATTGCGAATTACTCGAAAGCAATATCGAGAGTTTGCAGAAATTGCCAAGAAGAAAGGATGTGCTTTGAACCTTTCTGTACCAACTAGGATTGGTCGGGATTGGTGGACTTCCAAAAATTATAGAGCATGGGGATCTGTTTCAAGGTGGGCGCTGTCCGTGTGCACAGATGCGACAGACCCTAATACAACTTGGTCAGAAAGGGGACTAGTAACTTTGTCCTCCAGCATAGATACAATCCGATGGCGCAATGCGAAACGTCCTGAATTAGACTGGTCACAGTTGGAAGATGAAGAAATTTATCCATTCATTCTTTGGCATGAGATTGGTCATTTGACTGATAACTTTGATATATTTGAACTTATAATATTAAAAGATCCAGATATACGTGACCAGTGTCATAAGTACACTTGGTTAACTAATGAAGTTTTAGCTGATCGATTTGCTTGGAATAAAATCAGACCAGGCGAGCCGATACCAATCTGTGAATCTGGGCAAGCTAATCAAGAGGTTATTAACACCAGATTGGATTATATGAACAAGCATTGTCCAAAAATTAAGGAGCATAAAGTAGACAGGTCACTTCGGGCGGGACAGTATCATGATGTTCCAGAATATATGCTCATGTCTCCAGCTAGAGCGGCCTTCATTGGGCCAAAAGTAAGTCAACAGTTAATTTTTGACAGTTGCCAAAGGCATCGTCTTTATGCCCAGAAAGGACGTGAGCCTTTATTTTAAATTGATTAATCCATAGCGCAATTCTACTTTCAGTTGTGG
>JASLEL010000048.1 GCA_030151145.1 Aquirhabdus sp.
CGGCGCTGGAGTCATCGGGATTGCGGTCGGGATGGTATTTCATCGCCAGTTTGCGATAGGCTTTTTTGATGTCGTCTTCGCTGGCACCCTTTGCGACGCCGAGGACTTCGTAATAATCACGCTTCGCCATGAGCGATTGCACTCCACTACTGATAGCTAATAAAGAGAAAAAATATGTCTAATGACGGCTAGCTGGGGGCAGGGGACGCGGCTTTCAAGAGTACGGGCGACAAAAAATGCCGGGCAAGCCTGCGGCTGACGGTGACTGTCATTGTTTATGCCACAGGCTGCCCACAGGTACGGATGGTTAATCAATCTTCGTGTTCAAAGTTTTCCAATGCGCGCTCGATTCGCTGGTCCGGGATCAGCCACATCACCGCGACAGCGACATACATAAGGATGCCGAGCCATGGCTGGACAAAGGACAGCACTACACCTGAGATATAGAGCGTGAGTGACAGCCGGGCCTTCGGATCGTTGCCGATGGTTTTCATCAGTTCGGCATTGAGTGGGTCTTGCTTGGCGACTGTGGTCAGCATCATCCACGCCAGTGCGGTCATCAGCAGTGAGACACCGTAGAGTGCGACGGGCCACTCCGACACATGGTTTTCACCCAGCCAGCCAGTGGTGACAGGCACCATCGACAGCCAGAAGAGCAGGTGCAGATTGGCCCACAGGGTCTTGCCATTGACGCGGCAGACGATGTGCATCAGGTGGTGGTGATTGTTCCAGTAGATGCCGACATAGATAAAGCTCAAGACATAGCTTAAGAACACCGGAATCAAGGGAATCAGCGCCTCAGGCGTATCGCCGTGCGGGACTTTGATCTCCAGCACCATGATGGTGATGATGATGGCGATCACACCATCGCTAAAGGCTTCCAGTCGGGTCGTTTTCATAGTCACACGGGATCGGGTCGGGTCAAAATGAGCCATCAGATCGTCGGACTGGCGCTGTCTGTCGGTGATTTCATGCGATGATCGGCGCAAATCAAACAATCTGACGCTGGATGTGTAGAGTAGTCCACGTATAATGGCGCATAACGGGGCCAGCGACAAGCAACTGATCCTGCTGGATCTGCTTGATGGAGACTTGCCTGATCATGCTGTGATGGTGCGGCTGATGGTGCAGAGCCCTGATGATGTTAATGACCGATAGGCTTATTTTTTCTTTTTTCTCACGGATTCTTTTATGCGTTTAGACCAGCGTAACAACGACCAACTGCGGCCGTTCAGCTTTACCCGCAATTTTACCCGCCATGCCGAAGGGTCGGTGCTGGTTGAGTTTGGCGATACCCGTGTACTGTGTACCGCCAGTATCGAAACCTCGGTGCCACGCTTCCTCAAAGGCACCGGTCAAGGCTGGATCACCGCCGAATACGGCATGCTGCCGCGCGCAACCCATACCCGCAACGACCGTGAAGCCGCCAAAGGCAAGCAGTCCGGTCGTACGCAGGAGATCCAGCGTCTGATCGGTCGCAGCCTGCGCGCCATGGTCGATCTCAAGAAGATGGGCGAAAACACCATCACCATCGACTGTGACGTGATTCAGGCCGACGGCGGCACACGTACCGCCGCGATCACGGGTGGTGCGATTGCACTCGTTGATGCGCTGGGTGTGCTGATCACCGATCGTAAGCTGTCGAGTGATCCGCTCAAAGGGTTAGTCGCCGCCATCTCGGTCGGCATGTACAAGGGCGAAGCGCTGCTCGACCTCTGCTACGAGGAAGACTCCAAATGCGAAACCGACCTCAATGTGGTCATGACCCAGAGCGGTGAGTTTATCGAACTGCAAGGCACCGCCGAGACCAAGCCGTTTACCCGCAGCCAGTGCAATGACATGCTGGCGCTGGCTGAAGGCGGTATCCAGCAGTTGATCGCCCTGCAGCAGAAGGCACTGGGCTGGTAATTTACGCTTCTGATGCATGACACAAAGCCGCTGATGGCCTGTCATCAGCGGCTTTGTGCTGTTTGAGGTGGTGACAAAGTTCGGGTTGCTGACGGGGGGTGAATTTGTCATGATGCTTTGGTCTTCTATACATGGACGATCTGGATGACAGTCATTTCTTCGCAGTCCTGTGCCGCGCATCGCTCTGAAGGGACTCTTTCAGACCATGCGTCATCAACAAACGCGCAAGCAGAATCCTTTTACCAGCCAGAGATAGGCCAACCGTCGATCTCCTCCCAGCCCTCGATCTCCTCCCAGCCCTCGATCTCCTCCCAGCCCTCGATCTCCTCCCAACCGTCGATCTCCTCCCAACCGTCGCCCGAACCAATCGCTCTTCGACCCGTGATGCCGGTGGATGCCGAAGCCTTGCTGGCGTTTGAGCTCAAAAATCGGGATTTCTTTGAGCAGCATATACAGGCACGGGCCAAGACGTTTTATACCCTGCAATCCGTGCGCGATGCCATGACCGAGTCTTTGCAATGGCGTGCCTCTGATCGGGCTTATCAATACTTGATCGTGCGTGAGCGGGAGATTTTGGGACGGATCAATCTGACCCAAATCCAGCGGCGTTATTTTAATAGTGCCATGCTGGGCTATCGTATCGGAGAGGGGTATGTGGGGCAGGGGGTCGCATCTAGTGCGGTCGCACTCATACTGGCGCGGGCTTTTGGCGAGCATGGGCTGTATCGGGTGGAGGCGCAGGTGCGTGCCAGTCATCCGGCATCAAAGCGGGTGCTGGAGAAGAGCGGCTTTAGCTGCTTTGGACGTAGCGAGCGCAGTATGTGGCTGCAGGGTGAGTGGCATGATATTTTGCATTATGAGATCCGCACGCCTCATGCGGCTGGCTGGCAGGCTGCCTTGACAGGTGATTGATCAGGGCTAACACAAAATGCAGTCGTCGCGTTCAATCACATGCAATGGTGAAACCGAAAGGTGACTAACAATGACTAAAATTGCGACCACCCAACCCATATGCACCTTTGAAACACAGCAGGATTGGGTCACTTGGCTAAAAGAAAATCATGACAAATCATCTGTGATTTGGTTGCAGCTTGCAAAAAAGGGAACGGGCATCGAGTCGATTAGC
>JASLEL010000023.1 GCA_030151145.1 Aquirhabdus sp.
TGTGATCGGTGTCGGGGCACTGCTATTTGGACTGTATATCATGCGGCAGGGTCTCGAAGACATCTATACTGCGCGTGCGGCTTTTGCGGATGCCCAGCATTGGCCGCGTGTCGAGGCGACCATCACCCATGCCGATAGCGACACCTCGGACGTGGAGGAGCACTGTGACCAGATCGATCTGCGCTACACCTATCAGCAGCGCGAATACACCTCACGCCTCGCACTGACCACACCTTGCGCACCGTCCTATATCGGTGCCAACTATCACAATGTCGCCAAGAACCGCTATCCCGTAGGCTATACCTATCAGGTGATCGTCAACCCAAGGCTGCCCGCCGAGTCACGCGAAATATCGTTTCAGCAAAAGACCATCGGCATGGATGAGATCGTGTTTGTACCGCTGGGTCTGATGGTCGCGGTCCTTGGGTTTTTCATGATCTTGCCCGTCATCTTCAGTGCCTTTGGCGTAGCAGAGCCAGAGCCTCCTGTCACGCCCCAGCACGATGAGGAAGAACCCGACAGTTTCGCCCGCCCCTCCGACGCAGAAGTGACTCAATTCTGGGAAAAAAAGCCTTGAGCAGATGCCCTAAAAAACAACCAATTATATTTTTGCGCTGATGGAATCATTCAGCGTATAAATGATAATCCCTGAAAAATGTGATTGGTTTTAGGCGTATAGTAATTTTCGAGGCAATCCCTGCCTCGACACTCGAGGTCTAAATCTAATGACACTCGGGTCTAAAATCTTATAGAGGCACTTATACGTATCATGGACACTGACCTAGTTAACTCCATTCACGCGCTACACTATCTGCATTACCTCTGGATACCGATTCTCCTCCTCGCCCTCCTCCTCTGGCGGCAAATCTTCTGGATCTGCGGGGTCATCATCGTCCCCGACAATATGGTCGGCCTCGTGACTAAAAAATTCGTGCTCTGGGGCACACACAAAGACCTGCCTCCCGGCAAGATCATCGCGCTCAACGGCGAAGCAGGCGACCAGATCGATGCGCTCGCCTCCGGTATCCACTATGGTTACTGGCCTTGGCAATATACCGTTGAAAATCAGGCAATGATCGCCATCCCATCGGGCTTTATCGGCATCGTTGAGTCACGGGACGGTGAGCCGCTCGCCGATGGCCGGATCGTCGGTCTGCATGTCGACTGCGACATGTTTCAGGACGCACGCGCGTTCCTCGATCATGGTGGTCAACGCGGGCCACAGGCGACCGTGATTCCCGAAGGTTCCTACCGGATCAACACGCTGCTCTTTTCGGTGACCAAGGTCCCGATGACCGTGATTGACCGCAATCAGATCGGCATCGTCGAAGCCCATGGCGGCACACCGATCGCGGTCGGTCGCGTCCTCGCGCGCCATGTGGACTGTAATATGTTCCAGAATGCGCACACATTCCTCACCTCAGGCGGCGAACGCGGCCCACAGATCTCGATCATCCCCAATGGTCAATACCGGATCAATCCACGGCTGTTCTCGGTCAAGGCAGTCAATGCCGTCGATGTCCCTGACAATATGGTCGGCGTCGTGACCACCAAAGAGGGCGCATCGTTACCCACAGGTGAGATCGCCGGGCACGAAGTGGCTGCACACAACATGTATCAGGATGGGCAGGCATTCATCAATGCCGGTGGCTACAAAGGGCTGCAAGAGCAAGTCATTCTGGCAGGTCGCTATTTCATTAATCCGACCTTTGCCTCGGTTGAGATTGTCAATATGACTGAGGTACCCATCGCCCATGCCGGGGTCGTGATCGCCTTCGTCGGTGAAGAAGGTACCGATGTCACGGGCGATGACTTCAAGCATGGCAACCTCGTGCTGCGCGGGCAAAAAGGTGTCTGGGTCGAGCCATTAGACCCCGGTAAATACCCGATCAACCCCTACACACACAAGGTCGAAGCCGTGCCGACCGCCAACGTGGTGCTGAACTGGGCGACGGGCAAGACCGAAGCGCATAATCTGGACAAGAATCTCTCGACCATCACGGTGCGAAGCTCAGACGGCTTTACCTTTAACCTCGACGTGTCGCAGATCATCCACATCCCGCGTACCGACTCGCCCAAGGTGATCGCACGCTTCGGCAGCGTGGCGAATCTGGTCACACAAGTGCTGGAGCCGACCATCGGCAACTACTTCCGCAATACGGCTCAGGGATCGGATGTGATCGACTTCCTCAAGGGTCGTACCCAGCGGCAGGCCGATGCCAAGCTCTGTATCGGGGATGCGCTGCGTGAGTACAACGTGGTCGCGGTGGATACCCTGATCGGGGACATCGTGCCACCGGACTCGCTGATGAAGACGCTGACCGATCGCAAGATCGCCGAGCAAGAGCAAGTGACCTTCCAGACCCAGCAACTGGCCCAAGTCGCGCGTAAAGAGTACGCGCAGGCACAGGCCATCGCCGATACCCAGTCGCGGGTGGTGGCTGCTGAGCGTGAGGTCGAGATCGCGCAATTCGCCGCCAGTGCGCAGGTCAAGAAAGCCGAAGGTGACAAGAATGCCCGCGTGCTAAATGCCGAAGGTGACGCCAAAGCCAAGACCGTGAACGCCGAAGCCGACGCCAATGTGCTGTCTGTGGTGGGTCGTGCGAAGGCTGAAAATACACTCGCAGTCGGTACTGCCGAAGCTGAGGTAATCCAGCGTAAGACCGATGCGGTCGGTCAAGGTAACTATGCCCTGATCGAGGTGGGCCGTGCGCTGGCTGAGGCCAAGATCCCGCTGGTGCCGCAGATCATGGCGGGTGGTGGGGATCAGGGTGGTGGCAGCTCGCTGGTGAATGTGCTGCTGGCGAATCTGGTGGCGAAGGATCTGACGGGAAAGGCGGCGGATGTGACGCGTGATGTGACGGCTAAGCCGCAGAGTGAATAAGCCTGATTAAATCAAAAAAGCTCCCGAATGGGGGCTTTTTTATGGCGATGTGCTTTTGATTTTGACTTTGGTTTTCGCTGAGAAGCTGCTGGGGCAGGCCCCAGTCTACGGCAGGTTGCTTTTAGATTTAGCCTTGCTGTTGCCTTTGCTTCTCGCAGGGACGCTGAGCACAACTGTCCGAGCCATGGATGGCGAGTTTTGTGCGAAAAGGGGCTTTTGCTTACTTTTGGCCCGACAAAAGTGAGGCCAGCGGCAGGCTCACTACAATAAGAACATCACAACACAAATCGAAATTACCTCAATTTGGGGAATGCCTGTCAGATAAGCGAAGCCCCACGGTAGCCCTTATTGTTGGTTTTTTTCATGAAGGGTTCGCCTGCCGCGGGCCTCACTTTTGACTGGGCAAAAGTAAGCAAAACCCCTTTTTCGCGTGAAACTCGCCATCCATGGCTCAAACAGTCACGCTCAGCGTCCCTGCGAAAAGCAACAGCAAAAGCATGCTTTGGGCTTTTCTTAGGGGGATGAAATCCCTCAGCCCACCTTCTTGCGACTCTGTACCCGATACCCTCCCGGCGACTGCCCCGTCCAGCGCCGAAACGCATTCTGAAACGGACTCTGCTCCGAGTAGCCGAGCAAGAACGCAATCTCAGACAAACTTAAATCCGTCGTCCGCAGATAATGCTCCGCCTGCGCCTGCCGCACCTGCTCAAGCAAAGTACGATAGCTTAAGCCATAGCTAGTGAGCTGATACTGCAAGGTACGCTGCGACATGCCGAAGGCTTGCGCCGTCTCGATGATCGAGACCCGGTTCTTGACCAGTTGCCGCGACAGATAGCTGCGTACGGTCTGCAGGAAATCCGGCTGCGAGCGGTTTTTGACATTCTCCTCGACCTGCGCCACCAGCACACTGTTGGTCGCCGGATCACTCAAGGTCAGCGGCATATCGAGCACCGACTGGCTGATCACCACCTTGGTCTCTGTACCACCAAAATAAACGCCCGGCCCAAAGAGCTTGTGATACAGGCTCAAGTCCTGCGGCTCAGGGAAAGAGAAATGGAAGTCCGCCGTCATATTCTCAGGTACAGCGGTGATCTGCCGCGCGATGATGGCCCAGCAGCCCAGCGATAATTGCATGAAAATCGGCGAGCGATGGCTGCGAAACGGCACCCAGTGCAGCTCGACCAGACCGCCGCGCTGCACCATCTTGGTGGTGCTGATGTCGGTGATGAACTCCTGATAGCGGAGCAGCAGCGAGATGGCAGCCGCAACCGTGCGACTGCTCATGACCGCAAAGCCGAGCATGCCCAGATACTTCATCTGAAAGAGTCCGGCGACCTTGAGCGGCAGATCAGGGTCTTGGGTATGCGCGATGGCCCGCTCAAACATCAGCTCCCAGTCCGCCGCCAGGATCCGGCCGTCTTTGGCCTCCAGCATCGAGATCAGCACGTCGGAATACAGCAGGCGCGGATCGATCCCGATGCCCTGCAGATAATCCAGCAGTGCCCGGGCATATACGGTGCTCACGCTCCCGGTTTGGTGTGGCTGTTCTTGTTTAATTTTTATCATCCTTGCGTAATTTATCAATCGCCCTGTATACCTGATCAAGACAATCGACGGGACGTGATGTCAAGCTTGTATCCGCATGCTGATTCATCCAATCGCGAATCAGCATGCTTGATCATGTCCAAGCCTATCCTTGAGGTCTCCTCAAGTTGGATATGTGACTTTTCAGGGGGGGTCACCCTACCCCCCTGTTTTTTTTCGTCTGCATGCGTTCTACTGCGGCATGTGCATCACTGCAACATGCGTTTTATTTTGACAGTAAGTACTTTTTCTGCAATAGAGCCAGTATCGCAGGCGGGCATAAAATATCAAGCCTCATTTTTGACATTAAAACAACAACTGTCAAACTTCTGCCGATGAGTTTTGTCGATCAATCATGGTCACTTGATCGTGGATATGACATGCTCAAGGCTGTGACTCACACGGACGCTGACTCATGACCACCTCACCCCGTACCCGTAAACTCCTGCTGTTGACCGGCTTTGGTGCTGGTCTGCTCATCGTGCTGGCGCTCGTACTCTGGTGGCTCAAGCCCCACGCAGCGGCCCCAAGCGCAGCGCCCACACCGGCCTCAGCGCCGACGCCCAGCGCCCCGCCACAGGTCCGCGCCGATACGCAGGTGCATGGACCGCTGCCGACGCTGGCTCCGTCACTTGCGGGTACCGAGATCGACTGCCCGCTGCAGGTAGACCATGCCGGACTGTTGGTCCTGAGCAACGGCATCCGTCACTGCTTTGATTACTTCCTTTCAACCATCGGCGAGAAGACCGAGAGCCAGCTGATCAGCGACATCCGGCTGTACCTGAGCAGCACGCTGCCTGCGACCGCCCTGCCCTATGCGGATAAACTGCTGGATCAATACATCGCCTATCGCCATGCTCAGACACAGGCCGGCGCGCCGCCTGAGCATCTGGATGCCGCCAGCCTGCAAGCCGTGATGCAGTCGCGCCATGCCCTGCGGCTACAGTTCTTTACCGCCCCTGAGGCCGATGCCTTCTTTGGTCAGGAGGATGCCTATGATCAGTTCACCATCGCCCAGATGCGCATCAATGCCAATACCAACCTCTCCGCCCAAGACAAAGCCGCCCAGACTGCCGCCGCGATCAACCAACTGCCTGCCGTGGTCGCCGACAGCATGCGCCCGCTACTGCAGTATCAGGAACTGCAACAACTGACCAAAGACATCAAGGCCCAAGGCGGCTCCGCTGCCGATCTGCACCAGATGCGGACCAGTCTGGTCGGCGAGGCCGCCGCGGGACGCCTCGACGCGCTGGATCAGGACGATGCAGCATGGCAGAGTCAGGTCAACAGTTATCTTGCTGCACGTGACCAGATCATGGCCTCCGGCGATGCTGCAAGCCAGCAGCAGGCGATTGCGGCTTTACGCAATCAGACCTTCAGCACCCCCGAAGACCGCGTGCGCGCACAAGCCTTTGAAACCATGCATGATCAGACCCGTCAGGCGACTAACGGCGGTCAGTAAAGCTGAAATGACCGCTTGTCTGATTTGCGTGTTTGATCAATGGTGTTGTTTTTTTGCTCAATACTGATTACACGGATCGCGGGCAATCTAGCACGCGTCACAGGGCAAGATGTCTTCTGACGCAGGCACAGATCAACAAGAATGCAAGGATTAAAAAAGGAACTTCTACGATGCGACCGTCACCATTCCAAGTTAACGCTTTCTCTGTTCGACCACTGCTCTCGGCATGCGCAATTGCAAGCGTCATGCTGACCGCGCCACTGGCGGCACAGGCGGCCACCACGACCTATCAATTCTGTAAAGACTCCAATGGTGTCTCGAGCTGCCAAACTGGCGGCAGTACCAGCGTGATCTCGAACTACGCCCAGACCAAATATCCACTGGTGCTGGCGCATGGCATGGCAGGCTTCAGCTCGATCGGCGGCCCGTCCGGCCTGCAGTATTTCTATGGCATCAACTCGGATCTCGCGGCCAACGGCGCGCAGGTCTTCGATACCCAAGTCACCTCGTTTGACT
>JASLEL010000028.1 GCA_030151145.1 Aquirhabdus sp.
AAAGACGTATCCGCTTATGACCGCGCCAAGCTGATGAGCGTTGACTACGACAACACCGAACTGGCTCAAGCCGCTGACGAAATGATCCGTACCTTCCAAGCTGACGCAGCGCGTGAAGCTGGTGTATTCCACCATCTGATCACTCTGCCAACCTACCACACGACCGCTCTGCACATGCATGAACTGTCGAAAGGTTACTTCGGCGACCAAGGCATGCTGGCTTATGTTGCTGGCGTACAGCGTAAAGAAATCCGTGAAGGCGTTGCTTGTGTTAAACACCAAGCCATGGCCGGTTCGGACATCGGTGATGATCACAAAGAAATCTTCTCCGGTGACAACGCACTGAAAGCCGGTGGTACAGCAAACACCATGGGTCAGTTCGGCGATCACTAATCGCTTGATCTGATACATAAAGAAAGCCCGCTTACTTAAGCGGGCTTTTTGTTGGTTCATCAAGCTTCGACTCAACACTTAAACCACCACGCGCAATATCACACTGAGCACCACCAAATAATAAAATCGAGGTATCCACTCGTAGTATCCATCTATCAGCACATCCTGCTTCTTTTGTTCCCCCGCCAGATAATGCTGCAGCGTCGGAACCAGACGACCAGATCGCTCCCCGACCAATAATAACTGCCTGAGTGTATGATTCTGAATTAAATGCGCCTGCGTCAGTGCTGCCGTTAGCGAATATCCTTTTTCCAGATCAAGCAGACAGCGTCGCACCTGCTCCCGCAGTACTTTGGATGGGAATACCGCCTTGAGCTGACTCAGAGCAGTGATGGGATCTATGCCGGCATCGAGCTGCATGGTCAATAGCCCATACCATTGCAACTCAAAGAAGCGCCTAAACCACGTCACCCGATTCAATAGTCCATCGTATTGCCAGATGCGGGCCAGCAGATCAACTTTATCCACAGCCTGCATCCAGAATAAAAAACGAGTCAGAACCAGTATCGCCATCAGGCTCAGCAAGGTCGGCAGGATACTGACTCCTTTTGCTAGCGCCAACCCAAGGCCGAGCATAGAGGCGATGCAGACCACCGCAATGGACAATAGCAATCTGCTCTTAAGTTGACGTTTGCGCTCACGTTGCCGCTCGATGTCGTGGGCAAAACCCATCAGGGTTTGAGCCAATTTACCGGACTGCTCGGCGATCTGAACTTGTAGCAGTTGCCCATGAGTGAAGAACCGCTGCTGCGACATGACCAGAGCCAAGCTTTGCCCTTGCTCTAATTGCCGTACTGCGAACCAGCACGCAGTAACCAGCCGTGGATTGCTGGTCATTTGCTTTGCCAGCACCGCCATGATCTGTAGTGGACTAAAGCCTGAGACAAATAAAGTCGCCATTGCACGACAAGCATCGGCATCCATGCAGGGTTGAGTGGGTTGACGCTGTGGCATATCCATCCGCCGTGAGAAGGTCTAATCAAATGGGAGTTATAACTCCGCCTTTCCAGACTTGATTTTGCCAAGCCCGTTGTGATTTAGACGGTGGATCAATCGTTTTGTTACAGGATGATAATGCTGACGCTACTGCAAACACCATACGTCAGTTAGCGATCACTCATCGCCTGATTGATGCCTGAAGAAAGCCCGCTCATTCGAGCGGGCTTTCTTTGTTGGTGTTCATCTGCAGAGATAGACTACACTTACTCATTCAGCAATAAGCTAAATCAACACTCCAAAAACTTCAGCACATGGATGATCGCGTCATGGATGAAACAATACATGAGCTCAAAGAGTTATTGGTTAACGCCTTAAATCGACTGTATGAAAAAGATCAATATCTATTAAAACTAGGTGGCAATGAGATGTCTCTTGCATTTCGTGTTGGTATTTACTTCCAAGAGCTGATTGAATCATCCAGTTTTTGAGAGTTACGTGTAGATTGCGAATACAATAAAAATTTGAAGAAAACCAAACTCACTCCATCCAATAGAAATGGTGTCCGCTCTGACTTGATCCTGCATAAAAGAGGAAGACATGATGAGAACACTTTGATTATTGAGTTTAAAGGTGGATGGAACCCTGATCGTGATAGTGACTTCCAAAAACTGAAGGATTTTACTGACCACAGCATTAAAGCCGAATATAGATATAAGCTCGGAGCATTTGTTACTCTTGAAAAAGATAAGTTCAAAATTCAGTATTTTATGAATGGACAGGAAGCTTAGGCCGTAATCGCCCACCAGACAAATAATGGGGTTATAGGGTGAATCTCAGCCTGCTCATATATGGAGTTAAAATGAAATATGCAACTATTCTTCTACTGATGATGCTGGTCATTACAACAGGATGCTCAAACCACGAAGATGTAGAAAACAAAGCTTCTACACCAACCACCACTGATCTTAATCCGAATGAAGGCACACCTTTTGATGTACCGTCCGACCATCATGCAAGGTACTATCTGATCTATAAAAAAGACATAGATCAGACTATCGAAATCGCCACCAAGCAAGTTGATGTAGACTGGATTGATTACCAAATTGATAGGATAGATTGTAAAGGAAACTTCAAAACCTTAGGAGGTGGTAGCACACTTCAACAAGCAATTGATAATATTAAACCATCCGACTTCCACTCTATCGACTACGGGACAATCGAATATTACAAAGACGTCCTAGTCTGTGCATCTAAACAATAACCTGATTCTTTGAGCTATCTGAATGTGCGTCAACTATGCACCCCTCACCCTTGACCGACTGGCCTCCCTCGGCCTGCCACCACCCGACTTCGACATCCCGGACGAAGCCTACCCCGGCACGCTCTGCCCCATCATCGTCATTGAGCGTGGACAACTGGTATATAAGCAAGCCCAGTTCGGCCTCATCCCCGCATGGGCCAAAGACCGCAATCTCGTGCAGGCCACACACAATGCCCGTATCGAGACCATCGACCAGAAACCCAGCTTTAAGGAAGCATGGCGCAAGCGGCAGTTTGCATTGATTCCTGCGCAGAGCTTTTATGAACCCTGCTACGGCAGTGGACGTGCAGTCCGCTACCGTATCCGCCAAAGTGCAGGTCGGCCCTTCCTCATCGCAGGGCTATGGGAACTCTGGCAGGACACGGCATCCAGCGATCAGCGCTACTCCTTCACCATGATCACCATCAATGCCGACGCACATCCGCTCATGCGCCAAATGCACAAGCCCGAAGATGAAAAAAGAACGGTCGTGGTCGTACCCTTCCAGCAACGTATCGACTGGCTGACGGCGGATTACGCGCAGGCGCGGGAGATGCTATATCAGGGATTGCCGGCAGAGGCTTTTATATCGGAAGCTGCGCCACGCGGTGAACCCTCACCACAAGGCGGCTTATTTGATGAGCCACAGGATCAAGACGAACGTTAATGCTGGCTCAGCGCACATCAAAACTGACAATTAAACTGCTTGGCGTCTTTATGGGTATTGACGACTTCGCTCTGCAGGTCGCTGAGATTGTTCTTCTGATTATCCTCATCGACATCAAAATCATCAGCCACGTAAGTGGTATCGACCAGATTCCCGAGCGGTAGCTCCCAGTCTTGACCGAGCTGATATTTCTTCTCGATATACTGCTCGGCTTTCTTCTGATTACCACCGTTCTTGGTCAGCTCAGCGTAATAGTCATTGGACAGTTGGATATCGCTGATGCTGGCGATCTGGTCATTCTTGGGCATACTGATCAGCCATTGACTGCCCGTGCCACCATACATCGAATGCGATGGCGTCGGACTATAGATCACCTGCGCCAGATGCTTAAAGCGATCATCGGTCTGGCTCTCCAAATCCCCAAGATCACTGCGATCCACGATCACCTTGATATCGTTGGCCAATGAGCCCAGCCGTTTGGCAATTGCGATACCCGTAGCACCCCAGTCATCCGCCGTACCGCCTTTGGTGCGGATCGTGATCGCGATGCCGGAGAGACCCTTGTCAGCCTGATGCTCATGCACGATCGAGCACAGTTTAAAAGGCACGACCATGCCTGAGACTTTGGTGTTGTTGCGCATATCTTGTATTTTTTCACGCACGGCTGCATCCCGCTTGGAGCAACCGGCCATCATCATCCCTGTCAACAGCACGCCCGTCATGAGCAACTTTGCCATCATGGCGACTGTACCAATCCTGTATCCTGTCCGCATCGGGCACCCCACCACGCCGGTCTGCCGACATATGGATCAATATGCAGGCAAACTATTTCAATACATTTCCACCATAACTATAGCATGACACGTGCCAACTGTACTGAGCCTCGTGGAATAAACATGATCCGGTTCACATCTTCAGACTCAGTCTTATATCTTATACCCTGCTCCACAGGGATAAAAAAACCACGCCGAAACGTGGTTGCGATACCGCATCAAAGCTCAGGTCACATAGCGCTCATCTTGATCCGGTTGGTTTACCAGTGGTAATTGACCTTGCCGTAGTAGAACGCACCATTAAAGCCATTCGGCGAGAATTCGCTATAGGCAATGCTACCGCCCACGTTGCCATAGAGCGAACGATCCGGATAAGAATTGGCGACGTTATCCGCCCCCACCGTGAACGTCCAATGCGGCAGACGATAGTCGAGTGCCAGATCCAGCACCCATTGTGCACCAAACTTCTGATCCTGCGAGGGTCCGACGTTACTGAAGGACTCAAAGCTGCCATAGCGCACCAGATTGGTGTGCAGCGTCCAGTTCAGCCAACTGATGTCGTTGCCCCAGGTGAGTTTGTTTTCTGGTGTGCTGTCACCGAGCAGGCCCAGTGTCTCGCGGCGATCCAGTCGCAGCAGGTTGATGCCGAGACGGTTGAGGATGTCTGGATTGGCGCGGACCTTGGTGACTTTACTCTTGTTAAAGTTGACGCCGAGTGTGGTATTCCACTTCACGCCACCATCCAGATCAAAACGATAGGTACCGACCAGATCGATCCCCTTGGTCTGCGTATCGCTGGCATTATTAAAATAACGCACGCTGCTGTAGTTGACATTGTTGATGCCATTCGCCGCGAGATACGACAGTACTGCCGGGCTGCTGGCATTGATCGCTGACGACAGGCTGATGCGGTCACGAATGTCGATCACATAGCCGTCCAAGGTGATGTTGAGCCGATCTACCGGATTTAAGGTCAGACCCAGACTGTAGTTAGTCGATTTCTCTGGCTTCAGGTCCTCCGCACCCAAGAGTTTGGCGACGCCGGAATTGGCCGGGAATGTCCCTGCACTCTGTACGACATTATTGATGAGCTGGGTCGACGTCTGGGAGAAATACTCCTGTGCCAGCGACGGTGCACGGAAACCATTGGAGATGCTGCCGCGCACCGCCACACGTGGCGTAAAGTCATAGCGCCCCGCCAGCGCCGCCGTGGTCGCCCCGCCAAAGTCACTGTAGTCCTCATGGCGAACCGCAAGCGAAGCCGTCAGCTTATCCAGCGGACGGGTCTCCAAGTCCAGATACTCGGCAAAGTCATGCCGGGTATGCGTCCCCGCATCGGAGGCCTGAAATCCAGCCAGACCCGACGCACCGCCCTTGTAGTAGGACTCAGGTTGTCCAGCATCGATCGCATAGCGCTGATGTTGGTACTCCGCACCGAATGCCACCGACAGCGGATGCGGCAGCCAGCTTAAAGCCACACTCTTGCTGAAGTCGAGATTCAGTACAGTCTGTTCATTAGACAGCGTGCCATTGTCAAAGCGGAACGGCGTCGAGCCGGTCGCCCGATAGAGGTCGGGATTGATGGTGTCGATAGTGACGATGTATTGATTGCGACCATAGTTGGCCGAGGCATCATAATGCCAGTCATTCAGCCAACCGCCAGCAAAGTCCCCTCGCACACCACCCACCAGCGTGGTATCGCGTACGGTGTTATGCGTCAGCGGCAAATAGCCATTAGGAAACAGCGCCGGGATATTGCTGCTGGAGTTGCTCTGACGATAGAACTCGGCATTTTCGCCCTGCGTCTCACGATAAGCACCAAAGCCATAGATCTCTGCCTGCTCGTTCAGCTCATACTGACCATTCAGCAGGAGCTTGCCGCCATGCGTTGCTGGATCACCAAAGCGAAAATCGCGCTGGCCGTTGGTGGTCGCTGCACTATTCTGATAGTCGGCACCAGCACGATTGGTATAGCCATCCTGACTGCCTTCTGCCGCGATGCGCAGCCAGCCATGATCGCCGAGATGCACACCTGCACTGGCGTCGATCTCGCGCTCAGCACCATCGCCTTTGCTGTATTTCCCCAAGGTTGTGCTGACCTCGCCACCATCGGCACCGGTCTTCAGGATGATGTTAATCACGCCTGCGATGGCATCCGAACCATAGCGGGCCGACTCGCCATCGCGCAGCACTTCGATGCGCTTGACTGCCGAGATCGGGATCGAGTTCAGATCGGCAGGCGCCGAGCCGCGACCGATCGCACCGCCCAGATTGATGAATGCACTGGTATGCAGGCGCTTACCATTGACAAGCACCAGTACCTGATCGGGTGACAGACCACGTAACTGCGCCGGACGCACCAGTTCTGCACCATCCACCACCGCCGGACGTGGAAAATTGATCGACGGGATCAGCCGCGCCAGTGCGCTGCCCAGCTCGTTGCTGCCCGTGTTCTTGAGCGCATCACCCGCGATCACATCAACCGGCTGCAAGGACTGGCTGGCTGTGCGGTTCTTGACCCGAGTACCGGTCACCAGCACGACATTGCTGTTATTGCTAGCGGCGGCATCGCTTGGCGTGGATGCGGCCTGACTCCCCTCATCGGCTTGCGCGCCTTGAGTCAGCACCAGTCCCAGCACGGCTGCTGTATATGTAGAATATTTGATCATATCACCCCTAAAAGCACGTTCACATTCATCTGGTCTACATTAAAAATATGCAGACAAACCGGACAATCCATTCAATATGTAAACAAGCGTAAACTTTATAGACTGTTCAGTTAACCAATTATTCATGATTTACATATTCTGAAATCACAAAGACCATCAAACGACTGAACGGAAAATAAACTGCCCGCTTTCGCATATCCATCAAATAGCGTGCAAAAGACCATAAAAAAAGACCCGTCGCCGGGTCTTCTCGATTGAATAAGAAACAATCTACAGAGATCGTTCAGCAGAACTTCAGACCGCCATAGCAGTTCGGTGACACATTCTGAGTACTGAGCTGCAAGTTACTTAAGGTGATGTTAGCCGTGTTACCCGACAGGTTAATCAAGCCCAGATCCTTGGTGATCCCACCCGTAAACAAGGCACTCAAGCCGTCTCCGGTCGTAATCGAGACCGGATTTGTCTTCAGATAGTTGCTCAGGAAGGTTGCCAGTTGTGGATAGGCCGACGTGATATCGACCTGATTGGTCGGATTGAGTGCACCCAACTGCACCGGGTTCTGGAACGACATCCACCAGCCGGTCTGGGCAACATCATCACTTGCGGTACCCGGATACTTGACCGGACTGCTCTGCAGCGCCAGATAAAACGGATTGCCGCTTAAGGGTATATTATGGATATAGCCCAGTGCTTCATTAAAATTAATGTTTACACCGATGCCATGCAGCGAGGCATTCATATAAAACTTGGTATTGGC
>JASLEL010000057.1 GCA_030151145.1 Aquirhabdus sp.
GCGTCGACAGCATGTGGACTTCGTCGATCAGATAGACCTTGTAGCGGCCCTGTGTCGGTGCGTAGGGAACATTGTCCAGAAGCTCACGGGTATCTTCGACTTTAGTACGCGATGCCGCATCAATCTCGATCAGATCGATAAAACGCCCTTCATCAATGGCACGGCAGGTGCCACATACGCCGCAAGGCGTCGACGTGATGCCGGTTTCACAGTTCAGACATTTGGACAGGATACGGGCGATGGTGGTTTTGCCCACACCGCGCGTCCCGGTAAATAGATAGGCATGGTGCAGTCGACCGCGTTCAAGTGCACTGCCCAACGCTCTGGACACATGGGTCTGCCCCACCAGCTCGGCAAAATTGCGTGGGCGATACTTCCGTGCCAGCACTTGATACATAAGGAGATCATCCCGTCAGTCTAAAACATCATTATCTGAATCAATGCAAAGCGCATCAATTGATGGCGTATTATCGGAGATCACAGGGCTGAAAGCGACTCTTTTTCTAAAGCCGGTTTTCTAAATCCGGTTTAGTGCAGCATGATTGATGTGAATATGCTTGATACAAGAGAAGCATCAAGAATGCGGTCACTCGCTCAACGGCCATTCAACTAAAAAATGACCGTGTATGTCTGCTAGCTTGCTGCACCGGGGAATTGGGGTAGATCATCGTCCAGACGCCACCAACTGCATGCCGAATCGACATAAGCATGGAACGCCCGCTCAACCGGCACAGGCTCATCCAGTAAACCCGCGCGTATCCGATAGACACCCGGCAGACTGCTGCGACAGCTATAGAGCGGTGAGCCGCAGACCTTGCAAAAGACGCGCTGTTTACCTGGCGTTGACTCATAGGACGATAAGAGCTCCTGACCACTGAGCCACTCGATTTGTGCAGCCTGCACGGGAATGTTGGTGGCAAACGGCCCACCCTGCGCCTTACGGCATTGACTGCAATGGCAGATCTGCACGGGTGCCAACGGCGGGATCAATCGGAAACGCACACCTCCACACAGACAGCTGCCAGATACCTGTTGCATCGTACGCTCCTGTGATGGGTTATCCGCGATGAAAGCACCAGTGCCAAGGCTCATAGTCGTAGCCTGAAGCATTGCCGCGAGGATAAGATAAATGAAAGCCAAACTCATGCGCATGCTCAGCCAGCCACGCATAGCTCGACGTCTCTTCAAAGACTTCTTCGAGTACCGGACTACCCGCCGTCCCGATATCGATTGCGCGACCGGTATGATGCTCACTATAGCCCGGCAAGGCACTGACACGCAGGATATCGCTCATCGCAATGCCGCGCTCAAGTTTGCGCTCGATGATCTCGAGTTGCCTTGCCACACTGCGAAATGCCGATACGACAAAGAAATCAATACCTGCTGCATGAGCCGCAGCCTGCATACGTCGCCAAGCCTCAGCAGTCGCAGGTGTCAGCCAGTATTCGCGGGTTGGATCAGCGATATCCAGTTTGACCAGATCAGTTGCTTCTTCATGCAAAACTAGACCGCGCGCTTCCGGATACGACAAAGATACCCCGAGTTGGCTCAGGATACCTGCGATGCGGTGTGGGTAGGCGTGATCGATCATATTTCAGACCTGAATATGTCTGGCGTCAATTAACCGTGACGCTGCGCAAAGTCTTTCATAAAGGTCACCAATGCCTGCACGGCTTCGAGCGACACAGCATTGTAAATACTGGCGCGCATACCACCGACCGAACGATGACCAGCCAGATTTAAAAGTCCTGCGGCTTCACTTTCAGTGAGGAATGTTTTTTCCAAGGCTGCATCGGCCAGTGTGAAAGGCACATTCATTTTGGAACGGTTAGCCTTGGCAATCGGATTGGCATAGAAGCCGCTGGCATCGATGTAGTCATACAATGTCGCCGCTTTTTCAGCATTGATCTTCTGCATGGCCGTCAGACCGCCCTGTTCGATCAGCCATTCAAACACAAGACCCGCCAGATACCAGCCAAAGGTTGCAGGCGTATTGACCATCGAACCGTTCTTGGCCTGTTGGGTGTAGTCCATCAGACTTGGAATCGCCGATTGGGCATGTCCCAGCAGATCATCACGTACGATCACAAGCGTCAGGCCTGCTGGACCGATGTTCTTCTGTGCACCGGCATAGATCAGGCCAAATTTCGATACATCCAGCGGCTCCGACAGGATCGACGACGAATAGTCAGCGACCAGCGGTACATCAATCTCAGGAATAAAATCATACTCAAGACCGCCAATGGTTTCATTGGGCGTGTAATGCAAATACGCAGCACCCGGAGTCAACTGCCACTCAGACTGAACCGGAACATGATGATAATGATCAGCTTTGCTCGATGCGACGACATTGACCTGACCATAGCGACGGGCCTCAATGATCGCTTTTTCAGACCAGATGCCAGTATCGACATAATCCGCCGTCTGACCAGGCTTCAGCAAATTCAACGGTACCGCCGAAAACTGCAGTGAAGCACCACCCTGCAGAAACAGTACCTTATAATTGGATGGCATACCCAGCAAGGCACGCAAATCCGCTTCAGCTTTCTCAGCCACACCGACGTACTCTTTGCTGCGATGACTCATTTCCATGATGGACATCCCACTGCCATGCCAGTTACCCAGTTCAGCTTGGGCACGGTTTAATACTTCGGTCGGCAGTGCGGCAGGGCCAGCGCTAAAATTATAAGCACGCATGAGAGTCAGTCCTTGCGGGTGAATAAAAACAGAAAACGAAAATCAGAATCGCATATTTAAGCACATTTTTTTCATGAAATGCGCGCTTCGTGCAATGAGTGATCATTTAATCGATTGCTGGCACACGAACCATGTACCATAAAAAAGGAGCGCTGATGCGCTCCTCTTTTATCAAGGCATATGCCTTACTCTTCGGTCACATCAGGTGCGTCACTTTCGACTTCAGTTGCGGGCGCTTCAGCGTCAGACTCATCACCGATAGCCTCGTCAACCACACCATCATCACAGACACCATCAAGACAGACGACACCAACCAGTGTTTCTTCGGTAGCTAGACGAATCAGCATCACACCTTGGGCATTACGTCCAGTTGCACGGATTTCGGACACCCGAGTACGGACCAGCGTACCGTTATCCGAGATCAGCAGCAGTTCATCATTGTCCTGTACAGCGGTCGCACGCACGAGCTCACCATTACGCTCACTCGTCTGTACGGCGATCACGCCCTGCCCACCACGATGGCGAACCGGGAACGCATCGACCGCAGTTCGTTTACCGAAGCCATTGGCGCAGGCGGTCAACACTTCGCCAGACTCAGGCGCAACCACGAGAGAAACGATCCGTGATGCTTCCTCAATCCGCATACCACGGACGCCCATCGCGGTACGACCGACGACACGCACTTCAGACTCATCAAAGCGGATCGCCTTACCTTCATTGCTGAACAGCATGATCTGCTGCTTGCCGTCGGTGATGGCCACACCGATCAGCGTATCCTGTTCCGACAGCTCAATCGCACGCAGACCTGCGCTACGCGGACGGCTGAATTGCTCCAGATCCACACGCTTGACCGTACCATCGGCAGTCGCCATGAAGACATAGTGGTCATCAGGATAGTCCATCAGCGGCAGGATCGCGGTCACGCTCTCGCCGTCTTCGAGCGGCAGCAGGTTGACCAGCGGACGGCCTTTGGAACCACGACTCGCCTGCGGCACATCGTAGACTTTGAGCCAGTAGACCTTGCCACGGCAGGTAAAGCACAGCACGGTCGCATGGTTGGACGACACCACCAGATGCTCGATATAGTCGTCTTCTTTCATACTGGTTGCGGACTTACCACGACCACCACGACGCTGTGCGGCATAGTCGTCCAGCGGCTGGGTCTTGGCATAACCGCCTTTGGAGACGGTCAGCACCACCTGCTCTTCAGGAATCAGATCGGCCCGTGAGAAGTCCACACGCGACTCGACAATCGCAGTACGACGCTCGTCACCATATTGGGCAAGCACTTCACGCAGCTCGGCACGGATGATATCCATGAGCTTCTGGAAACTGTCGAGGATCGATTGCAGCTCGGCAATATCGCCCAGAATCTCGCTGTACTCAGCCAGCAGCTTCTCTTGCTCAAGTCCGGTCAGACGATGCAGACGCAACTCAAGAATCGCACCAACCTGCGCCGGCGACAAACGATACTGATCACCATGCAGGCCGAACGGACGCGCCGGATCTTCGCCTTCGATCTCATCGGGACGCACCGAGGCATAGCCGGATTTCTCCAAGAGCGCCAGTACACCGCCCGCCTGCCATTCGCCAGCGATCAAGCGCTCACGCGCTTCGGCCGGATTGGCTGAGGTCTTGATGGTCTCGATGACGGCATCAATGTTAGCCAGCGCAACCGCCAGGCCTTCCAACATATGTCCGCGTTCACGCGCTTTGCGCAATTCAAAGATCGTACGCCGCGTCACCACTTCCTGACGATGGCGGACGAAAGCCGCGACCAGATCTTTCAGATTCATCAGACGTGGCTGGCCATTATCCAGCGCCACCATGTTGATACTGTAGGAGACTTCAAGTGGGGTATTGATAAACAGATTGTTGATGATCACTTCAGCGTTTTCATTACGCTTCAGATCAATTACGACCCGCATGCCATCCTTGTCGGATTCGTCACGCAGTTCGCTGATGCCTTCGAGTTTCTTGTCCTTGACCAGCTCGGCGATACGCTCAATGAGCTTGGCCTTGTTGACCTGATAAGGGATCTCGGTAAAGACGATGCTGGTGCGACCCGATTTTTCGTCTTCTTCCAGATGATATTTACCGCGCACATGCAGACGGCCACGGCCCGTCATGTAGGCATCAATGATGCCGCTCTTGCCATGGATAATCCCGCCAGTCGGGAAGTCCGGACCTGAGATATAGCCCATCAACCCTTCGATGCTGATCTCGGAGTCATCGACGTAAGCCAGACAGGCATTGATCACTTCAGTGATATTATGCGGTGCCATATTGGTCGCCATACCGACCGCAATACCAGCAGAGCCGTTGATCAGGAGATTCGGGATCCGCGTCGGCATGACGCGTGGAATACGCTCAGAGCCGTCGTAGTTGTCTTCCCAGTCAACGGTGTCTTTTTCCAGATCAATCAGGATGTCATGCGACAGGCGGGTCATGCGGATTTCGGTATAACGCATCGCCGCTGGCTCATCGCCATCGACCGAACCGAAGTTGCCCTGACCGTCGACCAGCAGATAACGCAGACTGAACGGCTGTGCCATACGAACCAAAGTGTGATACACCGCCGTATCGCCGTGCGGATGGTATTTACCGATCACATCACCGACGACACGGGCGGATTTTTTGTAGGGCTTGTTGTAATCATTGCCCAACTCCCGCATGGCAAACAGCGCGCGACGGTGCACCGGTTTAAAACCATCACGCACATCCGGCAGCGCCCGCGACACGATCACGCTCATGGCGTAATCCAAATAAGATTGCTTTAGCTCATCTTCAATCGCAATCGGTAAAATGTCGGAATCGCTCATGCAAGCTCCTTCAAGCGAATATGCATCAGGCCATGTGCCTCAATTGCATAACGAATCATAATGTCAAATCGACCCAAGTACAGGTCATCTATCAGTGCCAGAATGTGAGCAGGATCACAGCTTCTGTCACCATCAAACGCGCTGTCTCTAAGACGCAAAAGACGTCATCACAAAATCCGTCATCAATTTATAAATTATATTTAAAATCAACAACATCAATCAGACACACGCCAGTCACAAAAGTCAGTTATTTTACCATACAAAGGCACTGAAACGCTTTGTCTGCGACCTCACTTGCGGCTTTTTTAGCCACGACCAAACATCGCAGACTACCATGGCCGTTTAAACAGCCAAACCCTTCACACGTTCCAGCAGCATCTCGGCATGTCCAGTCGGACTCACCTTACGCCAGCTCTCCACCAGATGTCCGCTCGCATCATAAAGGAATGTACTGCGCTGGATGCCCAGTACCAGCTTGCCATACATGTTTTTTTCTTTGATCACATCATAGCGGCGACAGAGCAGCTCATCAGGATCGCTGATCAGCGGGAATGGCAAACACTCATTGGCGGCAAACTTCTCGTGCGACTTCATGGTGTCACGCGAGACGCCCATGATGCGAGCGCCCAGCGCCTCAAACTGTGGCATCAGATCGCGAAAATCACGCGCCTGTGTTGTACAGCCCGGTGTCGCATCTTTGGGATAAAAATAAAGAATCAGCGGCGCTCCTTTGAGCGCCGCCAGATTGACTGGACCCTGACTGGTTTGGACCATCAGATCGGGTAATGCTTCGATGGTTGCAGAGGATGTTTCTGGATCAGACTCTGGATGAGACATAGACACGCTCCATGTTGGTGACACATTCATCATTATTATGATTACTCAGCATAGCGATCAAAGGCTATACATCGACATAGACCATGAGATCGCCTGAAGAAAAACAGACCCATGCTATAGGTCTGTTCATCACACCCTGACAATACCAGCCAGCAATCATGCCATCAAGGCTTGCCAGGTGTAGTTGCAGCAGCGCCGTCATCTGCTGGAGCTTGTGGCGTATTGAACACGATGCCTTTTTTACATTCATCCAGCATCGGCTGGATACGCTGCAGGGCCGGCAGACCGCGCGGGTCTTTACCATTCATCGCCGAGCTTTGAATTGCCCAGAATTCGCCCAGTTTCAAATTATTCGCCTGCACACCAATGGTACACGAACAGAATTTTTGAGCACTCTTTGAGTCCAGCACTTTCTGAGCCGTTGCCTCTTCAGCACAACGTTGGGACATCATGCTCTGGATGTCACGCGGCGGTTGGCTAGCTGCGGCATCCTTTTTGGGTGCGGCATGGGCTACGCTTACAGCCATACCGATAACCATCAGGCCGACTGCCGATTTAGACAGCATCGATGTTGTCACGCGTTTTGCTAAAGCTTTCATAAATCACCAACAACCTTTGTTAAAAATTAACCGCTTAAAAAATTGTTATCCCCGCAGAATCTCACATCTTAAGATTCCTTGAGTCCCCCACAAAATAACCATCACAACTGATAATGCGTTGGATCCGGCACACCCGCCTCAATGAAGCCCTGTTTGCGCAATCGACAGCTTTCACAACGTCCACATGCACGGCCTTCATGATCAGCCTGATAGCAGGACACGGTCAGGGCATAGTCTACGTCAAGTTGATGTCCCAGACGTATAATATTCGCTTTGGATAAGTGTAAAAGTGGTGTCTCAATCGTAAGTGGATGACCCTCGACACCGGCCCGGGTTGCCAGACTGGCCATATGGGCAAAGGCGGCAATGTACTCTGGACGACAATCCGGATAACCCGAATAGTCTACGGCATTGACCCCGATCACGATCGCACTTGCATCAGTCACCTCAGCCACCGCCAAGGCATAAGACAGAAAAATCGTGTTACGTGCCGGAACATACGTCACCGGGATCGAACTGCCTTCAGGACTCGCCCCAACGTCTCCATCCTCAGGGACATTGATCGCGTCATCCGTCAGGGCCGAACCACCGACACTGCGCATATCCAGATTGATCACCCGATGCGGCACGCCCGCCTCTGATGCAATCTTTTTTGCGGCATCCAGTTCACTGGAATGTCGCTGTCCATAGGCAAAGCTTAAGGCTTCGCACCTATAGTGCTGCATCGCCCAAGCAAGACAGGTGGCTGAATCAAGCCCGCCCGACAATAAAACCACGGCATAGGGTTTAGCTTGTCCGGTTGAGGTATATTCGGATACAACCGCAGAGCTCGGTTGCGGATTCGTGATAGGCGTTGCAGTCATGGAAGATAAAAACCCGTTAATTACACACTTTACATATCTGCGGAGTCAGCCGCATCTGTCTTGCGTGGAGCAAGAAATAAAGCGTATTAAACCATGTAGCAGATGGTCCGCCTAGAGCGGTCTTGTGACATTTGCAGTCTTTTAGTTTGCAGTAGAAGATCTATTTTGACCAACGGAGATCAAGGTGCAATTTTTTGACCATTAGGCAAACGACCTTGCGCTTTCAATGCCGCATTGACATCCGGCGGCATGTAGTTCTCATCATGTTTGGCCAACAGCTCATCTGCCACAAATACACCATGCTCTA
>JASLEL010000062.1 GCA_030151145.1 Aquirhabdus sp.
ATACGGAGCAGGATGGTTAGAATAATATTCTAGAAATATCCTTTACACAAGGTTTTATTTTTGAACTTATGTATTGAGCGTTACTTTGTGAAGTGTGGTGGGGGATGAATTAGCCAAAGCTGCCAGCGCTTTTGAGCATTACGGCAAGGCGGCACAGCTCGAACTCATGGCACAATCCCTGCCAACCCACTCGCATGGATCGCCATTCATGAATCGCTTGAACCCGCTGTACTACACGCCTGAGCATCTGGCCTTTGCCGATACCATCCGCCGCTTCACAGCGACTGAGCTGACGCCCAATGCTCATGCATGGGATGAGGCCGAGACCTTCCCGCGTGAGCTGTACAAGAAAGCCGCCGATGTTGGCCTCTTGGGTCTCGGCTTTGAGGCGGAGTACGGTGGGATCGAGGGGACGGATGCTTTCTATGTGCTACTGGCATCGATAGAGCTTGCGCAGTGCGGTTCGGGTGGTCTCTGTGCGTCCTTGCTGTCGCATTCAATCGGTGCACCGCCGATCCAGCATTTTGCCAGTCCCGAGGTCAAGGCAGCCGTGCTGCCGGGTATCCTGAGCGGGGATAAAATCTCGGCGCTGGCGATCACCGAGCCCGGTGGTGGCTCGGACGTGGCGGCTCTACAGACCCGTGCGGTGCGCGATGGTGATGACTTCCTCGTGACGGGGGAGAAGATCTATATCACGTCCGGTATCCGCGCCGACTACTACAGTGTCGCCGTGCGTACCGACCCGAATGCCAAAGGTGCCGCAGGCATCTCCATGCTGCTGATCGACGCGCATAGCCCCGGCATCACCAAGACGCCTTTGGACAAAATGGGCTGGTGGGCGTCGGATACTGCGCAGATCCACTTTGACAACTGTCGCGTACCGGTCAAGAACCTGCTCGGTGCCGAGAATATGGGCTTCTTTGTCATCATGAATAATTTCAATATGGAGCGCTTCTCACTCGCGGCATCGTCCTATGGCTTTGCGCTGGTGTGCTATCAGGAAGCGCTGGCGTGGGCGCAGGAACGCAAGACTTTCGGTAAGCGCCTGATCGACCATCAGGTGGTGCGGCATAAACTCGTCGATATGGCGACCCAACTGACGACGACCCGCACCCTGCTCGAAGACACCGCATGGCGTCTGGGACAGCGTGATCAGCAAGGCTCCGAGCTGATCGCTCAGCTCTGTATGCTCAAGAATGTCGCGACGCGCACCATGCAGTTTTGCGCGGATAGTGCGGTACAGACTTTGGGGGGGATGGGCTTTATGCGCGGCATGCGTTCGGAGCGGATCTACCGCGAGGTAAAAGTGAATATGATCGGTGGTGGTGCCGAGGAGATCATGAAGGATCTGGCGGGGCGTCAGCTCGGCTATTGAGGGATGATTTGAAGATGCCCTGGTTGGCGTACGCTGATCGGGGCATGATTTTATCTGGAAATCAGAGGTGTTTTGTGCGGTGTCGTTCATGGTGCTGAAAATCCGCTAGAATGGTTGCCGACTTTGATTGATCCGTGCGCGAGTGCCAGCCATGTCTTTAAATACCGCTCCCTCCAAAATCGTCTGTGTCGGTCGTAACTATGCCGACCATGCCAAAGAACTCGGCAATGCCGTGCCTGATACGCCGATTCTGTTTATCAAGCCGCCTTCGAGCCTGATTGGGCTGGATGAGGGCATTGCTTGGAATGCAGGCTTGGGCGAATGTCACTTTGAGTGCGAACTGTCGATCCAGATCGGCAAGCGCCTGAAGAATGCTTCGGAGCTTGAAGCGCGTGCATCGATGTCCGGCGTCACGCTGGGCCTCGATCTGACCCTTCGTGATCTGCAAAACACCTTAAAGAAACAAGGCTACCCATGGGAGCGGGCTAAAGCCTTCGATGGGTCATGCGTACTCGGTGGCTGGCTGTCACCGGAGATGATTCCTGATTATAAGCATGCCCGCTATACTTTTAAGGTCAATGGCGAGCAGCGTCAGGTAGGGGAGACCTCGCATATGCTGTTTGATGTGGTGGGTTTGATTGCGCATATCAGCCAAACCTTTACCCTAGAGCCCGGCGATGTAGTAATGACGGGGACACCGGCAGGTGTGGCGGCGCTGCATGCGGGCGATCAGCTTGAGATGACGCTGGAGACACTCTTGGGTGATGTCAGTTGGCAGACCTTTGTGCGCTAAGGCGGTTTTTTCGGATATCAAAAAGCCATCTCTTGCGGATGGCTTTTTTGTCTGTGCCTATGATGAATGGTCTGTCTCTGATGGCGGGGCAGAGGGAGAAGGTGCAGGTGTAGCAGACTGTGCCGCAATATCCTTAAACTCCTCCACCGCGTCTTCGACACTGCGTGGGTCATAACAACCCGCGTAGACTTCCGGAAAATTGACCCGATCCAAGACATCGCGTAGCGGATCTTTGACCCGTGCCAGCAGCAGGCGGATCTTGCGGGCTTCGAGCCACTGAGCGAAGGTGTGGAGCGCTTCAAGGCTGGTGCTGTCGAGATTGGGAGATTCCTCAAGGCTAACCACGATACAGCGTACGGGGACGATGGTGGACAGCGTGCTCGCCTGCGTCAGGTTCTGCGTGATGCGGTTTTGAATGGTCTCAAACGTGCGGTCGGCATTGGCAAAAAACAGTGAGGTATCGGGTCGTGCGATCAGTAAGCCCGGAAATGTGCGTGCCGTCGGATGACGACGCACATCGACATAGTCGTGCGACTCACCGAGCTGACCCAGCCATGCCACCCGGGTCTGCGACAGATTGCGCAGCATCATGATAAAGCTGATGCCAATCGCCGCCAGCAAGCCGTCCAGTACACCGAGGATCAGCACGGCAAACACCGCTGCAATCGCCACCAGTCGATCCCGACGCCACAGAAAATAGGGTTTAAAGGTGGTAAAGCTGATGTTGTGACCGACGGCATGGATCACGATGGCGGCGAGAATCGGCTCCGGCGTATGCTCAATCCAGGGCAATAGCGTCAGGACGGCGATCAGGATGACGATACCAGCGACCCAGCCCGACCAGCGGCTCTGGGCACCGGCAGCTTCGTTAGCAGAGGTGGCAGAGTAGCCTGCGCCGACCGGCATGCCGTGAAAGAGCCCCGAGGCGATGTTGGCGACACCGAAGGCCATCAGATCGCGGTTCGGTGCGGAGGCGTCGCCATGCAGGATGGCAAAGGTACGGATCGCGCCATAGGACTCGGCATAGAGGATCATCACCAGTGCGACAGCCAGCTCACCCAGACGTAGCCATTCGGCGCGCGTCAGATCCGGCAGGGTTGGCATGCTGACCGAGAGATTGATCGCGCCGACCGAAGCGACCCCGTGGCTGACCGTAAAGCCAGACAGGTCCAGCAGGATACCGCCTGCGATCACGATCAGCGCCCCCGGAATACTGCGCCAGAAGGCGAAGACCTTGAGCAGGGTCAGTGCAACGACTGCGATGAGTAGCCCCGTCAGATTCCAGCTGGCATGACTCTGAATCAGATCCCACGTATAGCGGAAGATGTCCGAGTGTGTAGGATGTACATCCAGCACATGCGGCAGTTGCTTGATGACGATGGTCAGCGCCAGCCCAACGGCAAAGCCGCGCAGCACGGGCTTGGCGATGAAGTTGGAGACTTCACCGAGCTTGGCCAGTGACGCCAGCACAAAGAACACGCCCGCCAGCATGATCAGACCACCCGCCAGCAGCAGGCGTAATCCCACATCCGGTCCCGCCAGCGAGGTGACGGCAGCCAGCAGGACGGCAGCAGAGGAGGAGGTGGCAGAGACGATAGCGAAGCGGCTCTTGCCGATCAGGCCATAGCAGAGCAGACCGATGAGCAGGCCAATCACGCCGGCCTGCGGTGGCATGCCACCGATACCGGAGTAGGCGACAGCCTCGGGCAGGAGCAGACCTGCGATAGACAGCCCGGCGACCAGATCGGCCATACGGCTGCTGGTCGCGGATGGTGGTCTGGGGGTGGAGCTCAAGGGATCAGCCATATTCAAAATTGCCTTACAGAGGATGCGTTGCCTGAAGCATGAGATGGTCCTAAGACCTGTCATCGTGTCTGGATGGCTTATTTAAGCGGCGTCTTGCCACTCCAGCCGGGCAGATAGCGGGCATCGTCACTGCGAGCGAGTTTCATCGCACGATCCAGTGCGTTGTCAAAATGATTGTTGATGTCGTCCACTGAGATTTCCGGGCGGAAGTAGTCGGCCCAGAGAAATTCACTAAACGGCGTTGAATCTTTGGCATAGCCGCCATGGGTGCGCACGAACCCGGCGAGACTGCGATACGGATCATTGCGCAGGGCGGTGACGTCTTTGGGGATGTCGCTGAAGTTCAGTCGGTTACCCGCTTCATCATAGGGATGCGTCAACTGATGAAAATCCATGACACGCCAGAAGCGGTCGGTATCCAGCCAAGAGTAGTCATGCAGCACGGTAACCCAGGCATGTTCGATGCCTTCCTCCAGAAGGGCGAGGCCCAAGTGATGGTGGTCTACGATGTAATAGCGGTCTTTGGGACCAAGCACACTGGGGAACCATTGTTCTTTGAGGCGTTTATTGCGCTCTTTACGTCCCAGCGCTTTCCAGTCCTGACGCTTTTTATTGACTTCGGCCAGACCGACGGTGACTTGCGTCGGGCGCAGGGAGCGGATTTCGACTTCGACGAGATGTTGATTGATGGCCATGGATGCTTCCTTTTATCGATGTATGCACCTGAGTCTCAAACGGTGCGTCTATTTTCAAACGAACATAGCAAAAAAAACGCAGTCACTGAATACAGCGGCGACAGATATGAAGAAATAGTTACAAATACCGCATGATAAACCCGTGATTCTGGTCTGAATGGCGTGCTCGTATCGATGTGCTGCATAAAAAACGCCGACATAAGCGTATATGTCGGCGTTTTAGGTTAGGACTGCATCAGGTGATCATGCACCGATCAGCCTTTAGGATTACGAGCAGGCTTTGCCGTGATCACCATGGGCACCGGCGGCCTTGGCAGCTGCTTCGGTCATGTATTGACCGGTTTTGGTTTTGCCATAGTATTTGCTGCCGAAGCAGTGATAGACGTTGGATTTGGTGTTGACCCAGACCTGACCTGCACCGCCACCTGGGGCAGCAGCGGCGGCAGTTGTGGTGGCAGCGGCTGGTGAAGCCGTTGTCGCTGGTGCTGATGCGGCTGGTTTTTTACCAAAGAACGAGAATGGTTTTTTAGTGGTTGCTGCTGGTGTGGAGGCGGGTACAGAAGCAGGGGCAGTGCTTGCTGTGGCACCGGCAGTGGTGTACCAGTTTTGTACGCCTTTGTGACCTTGGCAGGCACCGCTCTTGGTGGCGGTCGTCGTGAACGAGCCGTCGTTACAGATACCGGTTGAGCCGGCAGGTGCTGTGGCGGGGGCTGGGATTTCGGCGATCTTGGCGTATGCGCCTGTGGCAGTCATCAGGCTGATGGCCAGAGTGGTTGATGCGATTAATGCTTTCATAGTTGTACTCGCTCAAGTGACAAAGACCAGCGCTGCTGGTCGCGTGGATATGGGTTTAAAACCGTTCCGGGTTATTAGGAACCATGATGCAAAAGACCTATCGCTCTGCAACAACGGTTACAAAAACAATCGCATATGGAGCGTGCGCTTCATGCTGCTGGCCTGATCATACCGTGGGCAAATCTGGATTTGTGGATTGATTACAAATTAAAAGCACATCCACATTGCAAAAAAACAGCACTGACCGATGGTATCCTTCCCTACACCGTTGGTCGGGTACTAGCTACCGTCCAGTTACATATGGGCGATCAGTTGACGATCGTCGATGGATCAGGCGCGATACCAGCGTTCGATCCCGAGCTGATGCAGGGTCGTGCGGGTGGCTTCATCCGGCAGCCATTGCTGGTATTCGGCGGTGGCACGCATGATGAAATCGAGTATCGTCCAGTGCTGGCGCAGGACGCGACGCAGCCGGTGGGGCAGCATGGGGTGAAAGAGCCCGAAGCGCTGGAAGAACTGGCGCGGATTTTTGCGCAGCCACAGCCATGAGCCGAGCTCCAGCGTATAGGGCAGGAGCAGGGCATCACCTTCGCTATTGCCGAGGTCATACAGATAGTCCCACAGATCACCATGGGTGGTGTAGTGAATGCTCTGCGGCTCGATGTGATAGTAGTCGTGCAGCGGGAAGTTGCTGTTAAACAGATCGCACAGCGCGACCGCCTCCGCCAGATGTGGTGGCGGCATGCGGTGGGCGGCATAGGGAAACCACAGGCTGTCGTGGGTACCAAAGCCTGAGTGAATGTCCATCGCCATCATAAAGCTGGCACGGGCCTTGGCCTGCATCACGCTGTCGATTAGCGCCCGGCTCTCGGGGGCCAGTGATTTGCCGCGATACCACGGCAGATAGCGGCTGATGCTCTGACCTGCCAGCGGCCAGATATAGGGCTCATGGGCTTCGACAGGGGCATTGCGCATCAGGTCGATGCCACGCGAGGTGGAGCGCGTACCCCGGTGCAGGCCGGTGATATTGATGAGTGGAATGCTGACGATGCGCATATGCTGCAGGCGCGCCTTTAGCATATGGTCCCACGACAGACCATTCAGAAGGTGCTCAAGCCAGGCCAGCAGCACTTGCGAGCCGATGCGTTCATTGCCATGGATGCCTGCATAGAGACCAAAGGTCGGTACGATACGATCATCGTCGGCACCAATCGTCAGTTCCCAGACGGGGAGTCCGTCTACTTCAGTGAGTATGCGTGAGCGGACCAGCGGGTGGGTACGCAGGATTTCAAGTTGGGATTGTTCGGCGACTTCGTACATGCAGCGGTCCGGCAGGAGCTTAGAGATATTCTGATTTACGGTAATTTGACTTGAGACGTCAAGTCGGTTTTACCTGAGCGATCAGTCACTATGGCGGACTTTTATGACAGCCACATGAAGACATTGTCAGACAAGCGAGTCTGCTTGTTATGGTAAAAAAAACGCACCCACGGGATGCGTTTTTAAGTGCTTATCGATTCTTCAGCCAGATCAGCTTAAGTGATGACCAAACAGTGCCATGGCCTCGACAGGACCAAAGCGATATTCGGTATTGCAGAACTGGCAGTCCATGCGCACTTCATCTTCGGTGGCAAGGATGTCTTCGACCGTGCTCTGACCGACCTGCAGCAACGCACTGATGCAGCGTTCACGCGAGCAGGTACAGCCGAACTTCAGACTGTCCTCAGGGGCGAGGCGGACTTCCTCTTCATGGTACAGCCGATGCAGGATTTCGGTGGCAGGCAGGCT
>JASLEL010000097.1 GCA_030151145.1 Aquirhabdus sp.
ATCATACTGGCATTGAACCGATCCACGTGCTGTCCACCCTGCTGGATGAACCCTCCAATGCGAGTCTCTTGCAGCAGGCGGGCGCCAATATCCAGCGTCTACAGACGGCACTCAAAAAAGCCGTACAGGACGCGCCCAAGCTGGCCAATCCCAATGGCGACATCAACCTGACCCCACAAGCCGTGCGGATCTTGAACCTTGCCGACAGCTACGCACAGAAAGCTGGGGATGATTATATTGCCAGTGAATGGGCTTTGCTTGCCTTGGCGGATCAGGGCGAGACCAAACGCCTGATCGAGGCCGCCGGCAGTGATGTCAAACGTTTAAGGACCGTGATCGAGCAGGTGAGGGGAGACAGTAAAGTGAATAGTAATAACGCCGAAGACCAGCGCGAAGCCCTGTCGAAATACACCATTGATCTCACTGCGCGTGCACTGGAAGGCAAACTCGACCCCGTGATCGGTCGCGACGACGAAATTCGCCGGACCATACAAGTGCTGGCACGCCGCACTAAGAACAACCCCGTACTGATCGGTGAGCCCGGTGTAGGTAAGACCGCCATCGTCGAAGGGCTGGCGCAGCGCATCGTCAACGGTGAAGTGCCTGAGGGCCTAAAGAACAAAAAAGTCCTGTCGCTGGATTTGGGCGCGCTGATCGCGGGTGCCAAATTCCGTGGTGAGTTTGAGGAGCGTTTAAAAGCCGTGCTCTCTGATCTGGCGAAGCAAGAGGGCCAAGTCATTCTCTTCATCGATGAGCTGCACACCATGGTCGGTGCCGGTAAGGCTGACGGCGCGATGGATGCAGGTAATATGCTCAAGCCCGCTTTGGCCCGTGGCGAACTGCATTGTGTGGGTGCGACCACCTTGGATGAATACCGTCAATACATCGAAAAAGACGCCGCGCTTGAGCGTCGCTTCCAGAAAGTGCTGGTCGATGAGCCATCGGTCGCTGATACCATCGCCATCCTGCGTGGTCTGAAAGAGCGCTACGAGCTGCACCATCAGGTGGAGATTCAGGATTCGGCCATCATCGCTGCAGCACGGATGTCGCATCGCTATATCACCGACCGTAATCTGCCGGATAAGGCCATCGACCTGATCGACGAAGCCGCCAGCCGTCTGCGTATGGAGATGGACAGTAAGCCCGAGGTGATGGACAAGCTTGAGCGCCGCATCATCCAGCTTAAGATGGAGCGCGAAGTGCTCAAGAACGACGATGATGCCGGTAGCCGGACGCAATTGCGCCAGATCGACGCCCAGATCGAGCAACTAGAGAAAGAGTACGCCGACCTGAACGAAGTCTGGCTGGCTGAGAAGGCGCTAGACAAAGGCAGCAAGCAGATCCTCGAAGATCTGGAAAATGCCCGTGTCGCCTTTGAAAAAGCCGAACGCGAAGGCAACTACGCCGAGATGGCCCGCCTGCAACATGGTGTGATCCCTGAGCTGAAGAAGCAACTGGCGCAGGATGAGAAGGCCGAAGACGCCGAGAAGCCCAAACTCCTGCGCAACAAAGTCACGGACAACGAAATTGCCGAAGTGGTCAGTGCCGCAACCGGCATCCCGGTCACCAAGATGATGCAGGGTGAGCGTGAGAAACTGCTGGATATGGAAGGTGAACTGCATAAACGCGTCGTCGGTCAGGACGAGGCTGTCGTCGCGGTCGCCAATGCCGTACGTCGCTCGCGTGCCGGTCTATCTGACCCGAACCGTCCGAGTGGATCGTTCCTGTTCCTTGGGCCGACGGGTGTGGGTAAGACCGAACTGAGCAAGGCATTGGCCAATTTCCTGTTTGACAGTGATGACGCCATGATCCGCATCGATATGAGTGAATTCATGGAGAAGCACTCGGTCAGTCGTCTGGTCGGTGCGCCTCCGGGCTATGTCGGCTACGAGGAGGGCGGTACGCTGACCGAAGCCGTACGCCGTAAGCCTTACAGCGTGGTGCTGCTTGACGAAGTCGAGAAAGCGCATCCAGATGTGTTTAACATCCTGCTGCAAGTACTGGACGATGGTCGTCTGACGGATTCGCAAGGCCGCGTGGTGGACTTTAAGAATACCGTCATCATCATGACCAGCAACCTCGGCTCGGCGGCGATTCGTGAGCTGGGTGAAGATGCCCCGGCAGATCAGGTCAAAGACGCGGTGATGAAGGCCGTTGGTGAGCATTTCCGTCCGGAATTCATCAACCGGATCGATGAGGTCGTGGTCTTCCATCAACTGGGTCAGAGCCAGATCCGGGGTATTGCAGATATTCAGCTTGAACGTCTGCGCCGCCGTCTGACTGAGCGCGAGATTGACCTCGTGCTGGACGACTCGGCCTTCGATCAACTGGTGAAAGTCGGCTACGATCCGGTCTTTGGTGCGCGCCCGCTGAAACGGGCCATCCAGTCCGAGATCGAGAATCCATTGGCGTCGCGTATCCTGTCGGGTGAGTTTACCCATGGCGATACGATCACCGTCAGCGCCGATCCTGACCGCGAGCATAAGCTGAGGTTCGAGCGGGCACGCTTCCACTGATGGCGTCTGTATGATTAAGAAAGACGAAGCGAGCTTCGTCTTTTTTATGCTTGTCGGGGGGCGCGATGGCTAAAGTGGTGTACGTATTTACCTACGTCCGCTGAGGTTTGAGTAAGTTTGAGTTTGTGTCATGGCTTTGCTATAAGAACAAGATGTGATCAAAATATATAAAAGCTTATATTCTGGTGCAGGACTTAACTCGGAATCAAAAAGGGAATAAAACCATGTCTAATCATGATCTGGATGCCTACAACGCAAAACATGAACTCGTGAGCTGTAAAAAAATTCTGGTCAATCATGTCTTGACCAATGCGCATGTGAAATCCAATCCTGCTTTGGTGGCCAAGATTAAGGAGATTTCCCTTGAGCTTGAGGAGTGCATGGCGGCAATCAATATCGCCGCCTATCGTCAGGAACGCTCCGTCAACAGTTCGACGGTCGCACTGGATCAGTTTAGCGAGCATTACTGGCGTCTGCGTCCAGAAGGCACGACCCATGCGATCTTGAGTCCAGCCGAAAATATCGTCTACTGGGGCAAATCCGGCAAAGCGGATGCCCATAAAGTCAAAGACATTCAATACATTTGGTCGCTGTCAAACTGGTCGGATCAGCATCATGTGCTGAAAAAAGTACCGACAGATGAATCGGCATTCCAGATTGTCAAATTCCCCGGGATTGACCATATTGCGATTCGCTACAACGGGCAGGTGTATTCATTACCGATGCCGAATGAGTATCGGGCAATTTATGAGATGCTCTACAAGCAAGGCATGGATCCAACCCCCTTTGATGCGGAGGAAGGATTTCTGCACCCGGTGACAGGTGCGTTTATTGATGCCAAGGATGCACTGATCTATGCCAAATATATCGGCATGCTGCCGGAAGACAAGGAAATTGCACATTTGCGGCCGGCCATGCTGCTTTCAGCATAACCGCTTTTAAAATCATCTCTTGTGATCGCCAGTCAGAATGACCACATCGGGTAATTCCCGCTGTCATTCTCTGGCATTGATCTCTTTAGTTTGTAATTTTTTTGCGTATCATACGAAGGCCTTTGAAGGCCAATTTTGACCAGTTGTTCTTTGTTTTTCATATGAAAAATAGCAGAATACAGATATGAGCGTTTGAATAAAAGCGTGAGATGGTCTGCAGTTTGAATTGCGTGATTGTATAAATTTTGCTAAATTTAGAGCACAATAAATAAGATTTACGGCTATGACAGGAGTCTGGCGAGATGAATAAAACAATGTGCGGGAATGGAGTGAAAACGACGCAAACAGCCATGACATCATCTAAACATTCTGTCTGGGCTTGTGGTTTGCGTTTATTGACTCCTCAAATGGTGCGCTCTGCAGTGCTCCCATTGTGCATGGCTTGTATTATGCCATTGGCACATGCGGCGACGCCGATGAGCGATGACGAGCTGGATACCAAATATCTGGATGTGCCCGCCAAGGTCGTACTGGTCCACAAGTCCAACGACACTAAGGATTCTGCCGACACTCAGACGGTGATGCCCTCTGTCCCTACAGTCGCGCTTGACCCGACGCAGATTAATGCTGCACAGGCCTCTGGCGCGATGGAGCAGAGTATTATCCTGTCGGGCCTCAATCAACAGTTACGCACGCTTGGAACGTCTGATCTATCGGGCGTGACTGCGGCAATCAGCAACTCTGCGCAGCCGCCCGCATTTGGCTCAGAGAATTTCAGTCTGAAATGGGCGGGCAATCTGAATGAAGTCTTTTCGCCGCCACCCAATAACCTTGATTTCCTGCGCAGTATTTATGGCGACGATGCTGAGTTCTATTTTAGCAAGCCGGTCAATATTTCGATCGAAGTGAGTGGTCATCGTAGCAATTGAGGCGACGATGACTTCAGGTTGTTCATGTGGCAGTAGACAACGGTCACTGCTGCTTATGCAAGGATGATCCCTGCGTTCTCATCGACCTAAAAAAAGAGCACTGTCAGCTTAAACTGCAGTGCTCTTTTTGTGCGCCTATCGCGTGCCGATGTGATCTATCTACAAGGCGCCAGCAAATTCATCTGTTTCGGAGATGGCGATCAATATTTATGTCGCAATGTGCAGACGCTGCATCAGAAAGTTGGCGCACCATGCAGGTCCGATCAGAAGAAACTGAAGATCCTTAAAGAAAGAGGGTTTCTTGCCTTCGACCTTGTGACCATAGAATTGCCCGATCCAGCCCAAAATAAACAGTGCAATATAAAACCAGACCGGATTGCCCATGAGTGCAATGAGTGGGGCTGACAGCATGGCAATGATGGTGACAACCAGTGCAGAAAATACCGACATCACCAGAAAGAGTGGTAGGGACAAACGGGCATAAAACAGCATCATCAGAATCAAAACCAGCAGGGTTCCAATGGGGCTTAAACTCCAGATCACCCCGATGATGCTGGCTGTAATCAATGGCACGCAGATCCAGTGAATTTTTTTGTTTAAAGCATTTTGGTGACTGATGCTGTATTCAGCAAGCCAACTGTCGAGCGTGCGCATGAGGATCTCCTGAAAAGGCGTTTGAAGGCCTGTTGTCCATGAGTGTAATGCAGTGCAGGGCGAGATTAAAATGATAAAAGCCGCAAAATTGCGGCTTTTATGGCAAGGGTAGCTGAGCGGCGCTTAGTCTGGGCTGCTCACACGTTCGATGGTCACGTTACCAGTGCCTTTGCTTACGATGCCCAGCTTCTGGGCTGCACCGTAAGAGAGATCGAGAATACGATTGCCGACATAAGGACCGCGGTCATTGACCTTGACGACGACGCTCTTGCCGTTGTCTTTGTTGGTCACGCGGATATAGCACGACAGGGGCAGTGAGCGGTGTGCTGCAGTCATGGCATTCATGTCAAAACGTTCGCCATTGGCTGTTTTGTGCCCGTTGAACTGGTGACCATAAAAAGATGCAATCCCGTTCTGCTTGAAACGGCGTACCGTGTCACTGGCGACGGAGCTCAGACGGTCCAGTACACTGCTGTTGTCACTGGTGGTCGTGCTGCTGTCGCGCGCAGTCGTGGCTTGCTGTGCTGCATCATCACGGGCCAGCGCGCCGGAAACCAGTGTGGAATCTTGGGCGGAGGTCGTCAGGGACTGAGATGGCATCAGCTCTGCATGAGCAGCTGTAGTCAGGACAGTCAGTACAGCACAGGTCGTTAAGGTGAATCGCATAGTTGCTTCCTCTGGAGGATCCATCAGCGATATTCAGGATTGACTATCGGTGAGTGACCATCTTCAAGTTTGGCTAAATAGTGTGTGTAAATAATTAGCGCTATGTTGTTTCGAGTCTCATCCTATCGGCTAAATGCAAAATTGTCTAAAAAAATGCCAAAAAATAACGAGGAGTTACCTAAATGATGAAAATTAGATTGTTTTTCAACCAATATTGAAA
>JASLEL010000118.1 GCA_030151145.1 Aquirhabdus sp.
ATGCGCAATCATGGAATACGCCATCATGAGCCGGATATCAATGCGTTTCGTGCTATGGCTTTTGCCCTTGATGGCGTTTGTGGTGCTGGTGGTGGTGCTGTGGGGTCGCCTCGGGCGTGACCCGATGATCGTGCCACAGGCCACTACCGGCCAGCCGCTGCCGGCATTCAAGCTGAATAGCCTGACGGACAGCGCTATCCTGACGGAGGCCAATTTGCCCAGACAGCCGTTTTTGTTGAATGTCTGGGGATCATGGTGCCCAACTTGCGCAGCCGAACAGCCCTATCTGATGCATCTGGCGACGCAAGGGGTGACGATGGTGGGGGTCAATTATAAAGATCAGACAGCCGATGCGCTGTCCTATCTGGCAACACGTGGTAATCCGTTTGTGCTAAATGTACAGGATGCGCGTGGTGATCTCGGCGTGGATCTCGGCGTCACAGGTGCGCCGGAAACATTTGTGGTGAATGCAGATCACCGGATCATGCAGCATGTGATCGGTGAAATTGACGATACGGTCTGGCAGCAGCAATTGAAGCCCTGTCTGGACAGCTTGCGCGTGAATCATCAAGGGGGTAACGCTGCATGTCATTAAATATCATACAACCAAATCGGATCACCAGCGTCCCGCAGTCTGCATGGCTTGCGGTCGGCGTGGTGATGCTCGCATTGCTGTGGACCTTGCCGGTGCTGGCTGGACCCGCGTCTGCTCCGGCGACGAGTATGTCGACACCCGTTCCGGCGGCGCTCAGTAATGCGGTGGCTGCGACTGCACCGGCGCCCCTGATCAATGCGCTGATGCCAATGGCGTTTGATAATCCGGCGCAGGAGGTTCGCTATCATCTGCTCTTGGAAGAGCTGCGCTGCCCAAAATGCCAGAACGCGAGTCTGGCCGGATCTGATTCGCCCATCGCGCAGGACTTAAGGCGTAAAACCTATGAGCTGGTCAAAGCGGGTCATACCACGCGCGAGGTGCGCGAATATATGATCAGTCGCTATGGTGACTTCATCAGTTATCGACCACCGATGCGGGCGTCTACGTGGTTCCTGTGGTTTGCACCGCCGCTCTTGCTGGTGATCGGTGCCATCTTCTGGCTCTTGCGCAGTAAATCATCTGGCAGCGCGGCGGATGCACCTTTGAGTCCGGAGGAGCAGGCGCGGCTGCAGTTGCTACTGGGCCCAGGCAGTGAGCAGAAGCCTTCCCGATGAGTATGAATGGTCTTTTTATCCTGCTGGCCTTGGGCTTAGGTGTGGGGCTGGCCGTTGTGGCGCTGATGCCATGGTGGCGAGGGACGTTGCCGCGTATGGGGCTTTTGGCCTTAGGCGTGTCGGCATTTCAGTCGCGTCTGGATGAGCTGGAGGCAGATCATGCGGCGCGTGATCTGTCTGATGATGATTATCGCATCCAGAAACAGGAGCTACAGCGCCAGTTGCTGGCGGCATCCGCTGGGGTAGTTACGCTTGATGCGCAGACAGATAGAGAGGTGCGTGTCCCGCGATTGCTGATGATCATGGTGGGCTGCTGGATTCCCTGTCTGGCTTTTTTGTTGTATTTCGGGCTGCCTGTGCTGGCCCCGCAATTTCAGACTGATCGCGACATCCGACAGCAGCTCTGGCAGGTCTCCGATCAATATCATACGCTTGCAGAAGACTGGCTCAGTGGGCATCTGGCTGATCTACCCGATGCGCTGCATGAGCACCCTGCGGCAGTGATTACGGCCATGCAGGCCAATCTCTATCGATATGTATTAGATGCTCTGCGCTGGCAGCGGCTGTCTCAAGCTTATGCTGCCATCGGCATGACGGATGCTGCGCTGGATGCCATCGATCATGCGCATCGGCTGCAACCGGATGACCCTGAGATCTCGCTTGCGGATGCACGGATGCGTTTTTTGATCCAGCAGGGTAGAATAGATCCCGCCGTGCCGGCGCTCTTGACCGCAGTTTTAGAGAAAAATCCGCAGCATGAGGGCGCGCTCATGCTGATGTCCATGGTGACATTTCGTGATCAGGACTATGCGGCAGCCATACATTGGCTGACACAGCTGAAAGCCGTCCGGCAGGCCAGAGCAACGCCAGATGCACCGGCAGACCCGGTCGTGATTGCCCAACTGGATCAGGCCATCGCACAGGCGACGCAGGCACAAACCTCGACAGTCAAAAATCAGGTCAGCACTGCGCTCGTAATTACGGTACAATTGCCCGCGTCGCTGTGGGCGCAAGTCCAGCCTGAGTCAACGTTATTTGTATTTGCCCGTGCATTGCAGGGGAGTCCGGCACCTTATGCCGTTGTACGTATGCCTGCGCATGTGCTGCTTGAGTCACTGCGAGGTGGTCAACCATTGACCGTGCACTTAAGTGATGCTGATCACATGCTGGCGGGGCAGACCCTGTCGTCCGCACAGCGTGATCATGTTCCGCTGGTGGTCGCAGCAAGAATCAGCCGGAGTGGTCAGCCATTACCAATGGCTAAAGATATGGAGTCACTGCCCCAACCGCTAAAGGGAGCTGAGACCCGCTATACGCTAAATATCGATCAAATCCATCCCTGATGACGGATTGATGTGACATTAAATAAGCGTGTGGCTAAAATCGTGCAAAGATTGAAGGTTTTGGCGCTTGCAGTGCAGGGCCTAGATATGGATCATTGCCCGAATATTTTGCGGCGTGTTCTAAGGACGGATAAGATCATCCGGTATGATGTGACATCGGACCGTGAATATCGATTTTTTCAACAATGAAAAAAACAGTTTTAGTGAATCGTTTTTGTTTTTGGGTATTAGAGGATACAGTATGCGTATTATTTTGCTCGGACCACCTGGTGCAGGGAAAGGAACCCAAGCTCAGCTGATCAGCCAGCAGTTTCAGATTCCACAGATTTCGACCGGCGACATGCTGCGTGCCGCGATCCGTGAGGGCAGCGAGCTGGGCCTGCAGGCCAAGAGCGTGATGGATGCGGGTGGTCTCGTATCCGATGATCTGATCATTAATCTGGTCAAAGAGCGTATCGCTCAGCCGGATTGCGCCAATGGCTGTATTTTTGACGGTTTCCCACGTACCATTCCTCAGGCTGATGCCATGGAAACTGCCGGCGTGGGCATCGACTTTGTGATCGAAATCGATGTGCCTGATGAAGAAATCGTCAAACGTCTGTCCGGTCGTCGTTCGCACCCCACTTCAGGTCGTGTATACAACATTTTCTTCAATCCACCGAAAGTTGAGAATGTCGACGATGTGACTGGCGAGCCGCTGGTTATGCGTGCAGATGACGAGCCAGAAACTATCAAGAAGCGTTTAGCCGCTTATCACAAAGATACCGCCAAGCTGGTCGGCTTCTATCAAGCCCGTGCAGCTGCAGGCGCCAATGCTCCAACCTATGCTAAGTTTAATGGTATGGACAATATCGACAGCGTCCGCACTCAGCTGTTTACCTTGCTGGGCAACAAATAAGCGGATACGCATTATCTGATTATCTTGATCGAATCATTAAAAAAGGAAAGCGAATGCTTTCCTTTTTTATTGCGCGGCGTTTGTAAACGTATCTGGATCAGGCAGGCTCAGCGATTTGATCCAGCAGGAAATGCTCAATCTCATGAATGCGCAAGCCGGCATCGTGATAACCCAATTGCACCAGCTCACGGGTAAATGATGAGTCAAACAACAGAAAGCTGGTCAGGTCGGCACTCTGGGCATCGGGCTGTCCCAGACCATCCAAGAGATAGCGGATGCTCTTGGGCATGCGATGTTCCAGTGTCTTGGCGATGATGGCGATGTCGGCAGACGGCGAAATCGCCAGTGGCGCGACGATATGCATCGGTTCGCTTACGTCGGCGGGTTTGGCGCTTTTAGGAATGCTTTGCTCCAGCCGCTGATAAGCCGAGACAAACTCATTCATGCGTTTTAAATGATCCAGATCCGCGTCCAGATGGTCGAGGAAAATGGCATTCATGAGCGTACCGCAGATCTGCGACAGGGGTGGACGCTGTAGTTCGGTCACATAGTCTTCGTTGGTCGATAGCTCAGACCGCAGCAGGCTATCTGCCGACTCCTGACAGCGCACGCCGATGGCAAACAGCCGCTCGGCACCGAGACGAATGGCAGGACTGAGCGGGGTGGTCAGACGCATGGCACCGTCACCAAAATAAGCGATCGAGTCACCTGCCTTGAGCGGCACCGGAGGGAACACCAACGGAATGGCAGCCGATGCCAGAATATGATCCATGGTCAGATGGGTGGCGAGCGCGATGCGGCGGCTCTTGTTCCAGAGCGGATGGCCTTGCTGTCCCTGTATAAAGGTAAATGCCTTACCCGAGTGATATCCGGTCGCCGTGACACCAAAGGCATAGAGATCGCCGCGCTGAATGGCCGCATCTATACCCGTCAGGTCTAGATGGCCTTCCAGAAAGTGCCGTAGCGGAGAGGTGTCGACGAAGGACTGCAAGCGCCCTGCACCCGTGATGCCACCCAGTGCAAAATCCAGTACCGCTTGCACACCGGTATGCAGCAAAGATGCCGGATCATAGCGGAAGACCTGAGCGGACTGCAGATTGGACCACAGCTTGACCAGAAGCTTGGTTCCGGTGGCAAAGTCCGAACTGTTGGCGGCGATGGCTGCACCGTTGAGTGCACCGGCAGAGGCGCCGGTGATGATCTTGAAGGGGGATGGCTTGCCTGCCAGCGCAGGAATTTCGCTGACCCGCTTGAGTACACCGGCCTGATATGCGCCGCGCGCACCACCGGCAGTGAGGACGAGTCCAGTCATGGGAGCGGCTTGCAGTTTAGTCATGGGTTTATTCATCATTGTATCCTGCTCATCGTGTAAGGAACTCTGGCACAGCGTGCCAAGGAACACGTCCAGCATGCCTCGGAATATGAAGCGGTACAAGCTGTCCGATGCATGTTCTTGTTGAGCGTGTCTTGCATTTGTATTGCGTCTTAGCGAGCAGGATGCTGCCCGCCTTTGCTGGTCTTGTCATTTATAAGGCAGCAAGTCTTATGCCAAGCCGGATTAAAGGATCAATGGTCCGCCTGAGCCATATACGCCAAGCATTCTAGATAGAGATGACAGGCCGATGACATCAGTACATCTTTTGTACGCACGATGCCATACCTCGCCAGACGTGACGCACTGTGTCAGGCAGGTCTGCTGTGTTTAATCGCGATGGATCAGTCGAGATGCAGGATCATTTCCAGCACAAACTTACTGCCGATAAAGCCGACCAGTAAAAGGAAAAATCCCCATAGAGTAAAGGTCACCGCACGTTGACCACGCCAGCCCATACGCCAGCGTCCATAGAGCAGCACGCCAAAGACGAGCCAAGAGAGCATGCTAAAGAAGGTCTTGTGTGCAAGATGCTGGGTCATGAGGTTATCCACCGCGCATGCACCCAAAATCAGGGCGATGGTCAGCAGCACAAAGCCCAGTCCCAGCATATCGAACAGCAGCGACTCCATGGTCTGTAGCGGTGGCAGGATCGATACCCAGATTCGCTTGCTGGTCCTGTGTTTGAGTTCGCGGTTTTGCACATGCACCAGAATGGCCTGAATGGCAGCCATAAACAGCATGCAGTAGGCTGCCAGCGACAGCATGATGTGCCATTCCAGCCCGTCACCGAGATGTGAAATCGGCTGATAGGGCGCACGCCAGAGCACGCCAGCAAACAGTCCGGTCGCCGCGATGGGAATCGCCAGCAGATTAAGCCCCAAAATAGGGCGATAGCTGCTGAAGGCCACCGTAAACGTCAGCATCAGCCAACTGGTCAGCGACAGGATATTAAACAGATTAAAGTCTACCCCATGTGCCGTAAACAGCATCGGACGCAGCACCAGTGCATGCAGACTCAAGCCACAGACCAGCAAGGTCAGA